>JASHRK010000162.1 GCA_030037405.1 Acidimicrobiales bacterium
TGTTCATGGCCTTGGCGATCTCGAGCACGGCAGAAGAGAAACGTCGCCACCTGAAATCCGGCTCCGGCCCACTCAGCAAGGCGATCCCAGAGCCGAGGCCGTCGACCCCGACCTGGATGACGGGCCGCGCGAACGAGAGCGACTCGCTCACCCCGTCAGCGATGCGGAGCTGCGGGCGCCTCGAGCGGAGGTCGATCAGCTCCTCGTCGTCGAAGACGGCGTAGGGGGCGAACTTGATGGTCTCCACGAGAGCATCGAACGCCGTGCTGGCGGCGAGCCCCGCGTCCACCCAGCCGTCGAGGACGACGACGAGCACAGGATCCGGCGGCGCCGGCTCACCCGTCATCTCGTACAGCTCGGTCATCTCACGCCACGCCGGCGAGCGCAGCGTCGGCCGCCTCGGCGAGCCGGTGGACACGCTCGCCGAGGGAGTCGACCGCCGACCTGTCGCCTCCGCCTGCACCCCGTCGGTAGCGAGAGAACACTCCCTGGAGGATGCAGGCAACCTTCCAGTACCCGAAACCCACGTAGTACTCGAGACCTCCGAGATCCCTCCCCGTCAGAGCGGCGTAGCGCTCGCGGAGCTCCTTCCGGCTCGCGAAGCCAGGAGCAAGGGTGGGCGAGACTTCGAGCGCGTTGGTGGCGTCTCCAGCCTCTGACCAGTACACCATCAACAACCCTACGTCCGCGAGGGGATCGCCCAGGGTGCAGATCTCCCAGTCGAGGACGGCGACGACCTTCCCTCCCCCGTCGAGCACGGTGTTGTCGAGGCGGTAGTCGCCATGCACCAGGGTCGTCTCCTGCTGCGCGGGCACAGCGGCCGAGAGCCGCTCGTAGAGCGCGTCCACCAACTCCGCCCGAGGCAGCTCCTCCACCTGCGACCTGTCGAACTGCCCGTGCCACCGTTCCAGCTGGCGGGCGAGATAGCCCTCATGGCGGCCGAGATCGCCAAGACCGGCGGCGTCGAGGTCGACGCGATGGATCTCTCCCAGCACCTCGACCAAAGACTCGCTCGCTCGCCACCGACCGGCCTTGTCGAGCCATCGCTCCGCCGCCGCCACGTCGCGCACGACGCGGCCCTGCACGTGCTCCATCACGTAGAAGGGAGCACCGATGACCCCGGGGTCGTCGCACAACCCGATCGCCGCGGGCACGGGTACCCGGCTTGGCCCGAGGGCGGCGACGACACGATGCTCGCGCACCATGTCGTGGGCCGTCGGGAGCACTTCGGCGACAGGAGGTCTGCGCAGCACGACCGTTCGGCCCGAGGTGTCGGCGACGCGGTAGGTGAGGTTCGAGCGCCCGCCTGCGATGAGCTCGAAGGACAAGGGAGGCGCAAGCCCGGCATGCGCCTGTAGCCACACCGTCGCCGGGCCCTCCTCGATCCCTTCCACCGACGGGCAATCTATCGAGGAGGCACGAGGGGGGACAGAGCCTCGAAGGCCTCCTGCGCTGAGCTCAGGCGAGCCCAGGCCACGCAAGCTCAGGCGAGCTCAGGCGTGCTCAGGCGACGACGTGGATGGCGTGGTCGGCCGTGTTGCACGCGATGGGTCCGGCGTCCGAGGCGACGACTATGTCCTCGATCCTGGCGCCGAAGCGCCCGGAGAGATAGATGCCCGGCTCGACCGAGAAGGCGTGGCCGGCGACGATCGGCGTCCGGTTGCCGGACACCATGTAGGGGTCCTCGTGCTCTTCGATGCCGATCCCGTGCCCGATGCGATGGATGAAGGCGTCGCCATAGCCGGCTCGGTCGATGATCTCCCGGCCTACGGCGTCGACCGACTCGCAGGATGCGCCCACTTTCGCCGCCGCCACCGCCTGGCATTGGGCTTCCTCGAGCGTCTCGTACAGCTCCACGAACTCGCCGGGCGGTTCACCCGTGAAGACCGTCCGGGTCGTGTCCGAGCAGTAGCCAACAGTGTCGCCGAGGTAGTAGCTCCCGCCGAAGTCGCAGACGACCGCCTCTCCCGGCCCGATCACCCGTCCGCCCGGATCATGATGAGGGCTCGCAGAATTAGGGCCGCTCCCGACGATGGCGAAGTTGGCACGGCGGTGGCCTTCTGCGACAAGGCGTTCGGCGATCTCGGTCGAGACGCTCGCCTCGGTCCGGCCGACGAGGGGGATCTCGCCCCCGAGGAGCGCATCGGCAACGCGGTCCGCCGCCGCCCCGGCCGCCTGGAGGGCTGCGATCTCGGCGGCGTCCTTCACCGACCGAAGAGGCGAGGTGACGGTGCTGGAAGCCCGCCACGACGCCTTCTCGAGCGAGCGTTGCAGCGCCAGCAGGTGAGAAGCCCAGCATCGGTCGGAGACGGCGAGGGAGGCACGACTCCCGACGATCGAGGCGATCAACTCGATCGGGTCCTCGCTCTCGCGCCAGGGACGGAGCGAGAAGAGCCTCCCGTCATGAGAGACGCGGGGCGCCTCGATCTCGGGGACGACGAGAGTGGCTTCGTCGTCGACCGGCACGACGAGCATCGTGATCCGTTCGAGCGGCATGGCCTCGTAGCCCGACAGCCAGGGGAGGTCGGCTCCGAGGGAGAGCAGGAGCGCCTCGACTCCTGCCGCCCGCATGGAATCGCGCACACGGGCCATCCGCTCGCCTCTGGCGAGGTTCGGGTCGCGGTTCGAGTCGACGGGACCGACGGAGCTCGCGGAACTCACGGCGCTGCCACCATCGCCTGGGTAGCCCGCCTGGCGTGGTAGCTCGAGCGCGTGAGCGGGGATGCCTCCACGTGGGCAAAGCACATCTCCTGCCCGAGCGCCGCCAGGGCGTCGAACTCCTCCGGTCTCCACCAGCGCACGACGGGCAGGTGGCGGGCGCTCGGACGGAGGTACTGGCCGAGCGTCACGATGTCGGTGCCGACAGCTCGGAGATCGGCAAGGGCACCGTGCACCTCGCCTTCGCTCTCGCCCAACCCGAGCATCATCCCCGACTTGGTGACCAGCCCGGCCGCCTTCGCACGGCCGAACACGGCGAGGCTCCTTGCGTACGACGCGGAGGGCCGCACCGCCCTCTGCAACCGGAGGACCGTCTCGAGGTTGTGGTTGAGCACGTCGGGTCGGGCGTCGAAGATCACCTGCAGGGAGGCGTCGTCCCCCTTGCAGTCGGGTATGAGGACCTCGACCGCCGTACCGGGAGAGCGCTCGCGGATCGCTGCGATCGTGGCCGCAAAGGCGGCGGCCCCGCCGTCCTTCAGGTCGTCACGGGCGACCGCCGTGACGACGGCGTGGGCGAGCCCGAGCCGCGCGACGGCCTCGGCAACCCGCGCCGGCTCGTCCGCCTCCTGAGCGAGGGGACGCCCCGTGTCGACAAGGCAGAAACCGCACGCCCGCGTGCAACGCTCCCCGTTGATCATGAACGTGGCCGTGCCGTCCGACCAGCACTCGGAGAGGTTCGGGCAGCCAGCCTCTTCGCAGACGGTCACGAGACCGAGCTCGCGCACCATCGACCTCAGCCCGACGACCTCGGGGCCAATCCTCAGAGGAGCTCTCACGAAGTCCGGCTTGCGCTCCCCGAGGGAGGTGCGCAGGAAGATGCTCTCCTTCGGGGAGATGCGCTCCCTCAGTGAGAGAGGGACGGCCGCCACAGCGCTCGAGCCGCTCGCAGCGTCCTGCCGCTCGACCTCGCGGTCGACGGCGCCCGCCGGGGCGAAGGCCCTCGATGCTCTCCGGGCGACGGCGGAGACGGCGTCCGCCATCGTGACGTTAACGCCTTCTGCCGCAAGGGACGTGACCGCCTTGTCGGCGATCCCGCAGGGGACGATGTTCCCGAACATCGAGAGGTCCGGGTCGACATTGAGGGCGAAGCCGTGCATCGAGCGCCCCCGCTGCACCCGCACGCCTATGGCGCAGATCTTGCGCGGGCGCTCCCCACCGACACCGACCCACACCCCCGGGTACCCGTCGAGCCGAGCGGCGCCTGGCAGCCCGAGATCGGCCAGGGCGTCTATCACGAGCTGCTCGATGCGCCGGACGTGCGCAGGGATGGCGCCCTTTGCCATCGGGACGTCGAGGATCGGGTAACCGACGAGCTGGCCGGGGCCGTGATAGGTGACGTCGCCTCCGCGGTCGGCCCGTACGACCGATGCGCCAGAAGAGCTGACTCCACCGAGCAAGTGCTCCACCTTCGTCCGCACGCCGAGCGTGTAGACGTGGGGATGCTCGAGGAGGAGAAGGTACTCGCCCTCGCCGGCCCGGATGCCACGCTGGAGCGCGAGCCCGTCCTCGTAGCGGACGCGCCCGAGCCAGCGCACCCGGATCGGCTGCTCCGTCATCTAGAGCTCAGCGCTCCAGTCGCGTTTCTCGATCTCCTCGGCAAGCTTGTTAAGAAACGCCGACGCGTAGGCGCCGTCGACCGCCCGGTGATCGAAGGACATCGCCAGCATCCCGACCGAGTGGATGGCGATCGCCTCGCTACCGTCAGCCGAGGTTACGACGACAGGACGGCGCCGCACGCCGTCGGTGGAGAGGATGGCGACCTGCGGCTGGTTGATGATCGGCGCCGTGAGGAAGGTGCCGAAAGGTCCGGGGTTCGTGATCGTGAAGGTCCCGCCGACGACGTCGTCCGCCGAGAGCCTGCGGGTGCGCGCCCGCTGGGCGAGATCGCTCATCTGGCGGGCGAGACCTCGCAGCGACTGGCCGTCGGCGTTCTTCACGACGGGCACGATGAGGCCCTGGCGGTCGAGGTCGACGGCGATCCCGAGGTGGACGTCGCGATGAAGGATGAGGGCGTCCGAGCCGACCGACGCGTTCAGCTGGGGATAGTCGCGGAGCAACTCGACGACGGCCCGCGCCACGAACGGGAGGTAGCTGAGGCTGAAACCCTCTTCTTCCTTGAAGCGCTCCCTATAGGCTCCGCGCACCTTCTCGACGGCCTCGTAGTCGGCCTCGATGGCGACGAGGGTGTGGGCGGAGGTCGCCTTCGAGCGCACCATGTGCTCGGCGGTCAGGCGGCGGATGTTCGTGAAGGGGATGACCTCGTCACGCGCCCCGGCGCTTGCCGGGGCGAAGGCAGCCACGGGAGCCACGGCGGGCGCTGGCTCCTGAGCGAGAGCCGCCCCAGCCTCGCGGCGCGGAGCCGCCTCAGCCTCGCGGCGCGGAGCCACCACGGCCGGTGCGGCTACGGCCGCCGGCGCCGTCCCGCCCGCGCCGTCGCCCCTCGTGGCGCGGGAGTCGATGAAGGAGAGGACGTCGTTTCTTGTGATCCTGCCGCCGGCACCCGTGCCCGTGACCTCGGAGGCGTCGATCCCGTTCTCGGTCAAGAGCTTGCGGACCACCGGTGACAGGAGGAGGGAGCGCGCGCCATCGGGCGAAGGCTCTCTCGCCGGGGCGGGCCCACGAGCGATAGCCGGTGCGGCCTCACGAGCCGGGGCGGGTGGGCTCTCGCTCTCCGGCGCCGGCGCAGGCTCCGGCGCGGCCGGCTCCCCCGCAGGCACAGAGTCCCCGATGACGGCCAGTCTCGTGCCGACGTCGACGGTGGCGCCCTCCTCGACGAGGATCTCGGCGAGGACTCCCTCGGCGGGAGAGGGCACCTCGGAGTCGACCTTGTCCGTCGAGACCTCGAAGAGGGGCTCGTCGTGGGCCACCGGCTCGCCCACCTTCTTAAGCCAGCGGATGATCGTTCCCTCCGTGACCGTCTCGCCGAGTTGCGGCATCGTGATGTCAGCCAATGTGCAAACCCCTTCCGGTAAGCGCGATGACCGTCTCCCCGAAGCTCTCCGAGAGCGTCGGGTGAGGCTGGATGAAAGGCGCGATGTCGTCCGGCGTCGCCTCCCAGTTGACCGAGAGGTACGCCTGCCCGAGCTGCTCGGTGACCCACGGACCGACCATGTGCACCCCGAGGAGCCTGCCCGCTCGCCCGTCGGGGCGTCGCTCGCAGATCACCTTCACCATCCCGTCCGTCTCGCCGAGGATGCGTGCCCGGCTGTTGCCACCGAAGGGGTCCTTCTTCGAGACGACCTCGAGCCCCTTGTCGACGGCGTCTCTCTCCGTCATGCCCACGAAGGCGACCTCGGGATGGCAGTAGATGCCCCAGGGGACGGCTCCGTAGTCGAGAGGGACGGCCGGCTCGCCGAGGATCTGCTTGACGACGAGGATGGCCTCGGCAAAGCCGACATGGGCGAGCTGCGGCGTGGCGACTAGGTCCCCGATGGCGTAGACGCCGGGGGCGGAGGTCTCCATCCACTCGTTGACGGTGACGTGACCGCGCTCGTCCACGGCGACGCCAGACTCGGGGGACACGAGCCCGTCGGAGAGCGGGCGGCGACCGATCGACATGATCACCGTGTCCACGACGACCTGCTCGCCCTCGCCGAAACGTACCGTCGTCCCGGACTCGCCCGGTTCGTGACCCTGCACGGCCACGCCGGTCCGCACGGTGATCCCCCGCCGCTTGAAGGCACGGACGACCACCTCGGTGACGTCCTCGTCGCAGCCGGGGAGGAGCTTGGGGAGCGCTTCGAGGATCGTCACCTGCACGCCGAGGTCGGCCATCATCGAGGCGAACTCGCAGCCGATGGCGCCGCCTCCGATGACGGCGACGCTTCCCGGCAGCTCGCTCAGCGAGAGGACCTCGTCGGAGGTCATGACGTACTTGCCGTCCACGTCGAAACCGAGGAGCGTCCGTGGCACGGACCCCGACGCGAGCACGACGTGACGGCCCTGCAGCTGCTCCCTCGAGCCGTCGGGTGCCGTCACCTCGACGACGTGGTCGCCGAGAAGACGTCCTGTGCCCGGAAAGGTCACGTTCTTTCGCTGCTTCATGAGTCCCGACAGGCCCCGGTGGAGCTGGTCGACCACCTTCTGCTTGCGATCTTGGCTGACGGCGAACTCGACGGCCGGTTGGCTCGCCTGCACCCCGAACTCCTTCGCCCCCGCAACCGTGCGGAAGACGGCCGCCGTCTCGAGGAACTCCTTGGCGGGGATGCAGCCGCGGTGAAGGCACGTCCCGCCGACCTTGTCCTTCTCGACGACTGCGACCTTCAGACCCGCAGCCCCGGCGTAGAGCGAGGTGGCGTACCCGCCCGGACCGCCACCGATCACGACGACGTCGAACTCGCTCCCAGTCACCATTTGCCGGAGCCTACCGGCGCGAGACGTCCCGTCCCGTGCGTTACACGAGCCCGAGCGCCCGAAGCCGCTCGAGGACTCGGGCCGCCGACTCCTCAGGGGGCTCGCTGCTCGTCTCGAGGACGAGATCGGGCCTCTCGGGCACCTCGTAGGGCGAGGTGATGCCAGTGAACTCCTCCACCTCGCCTCGCCGTGCCCTCGCGTAGAGGCCCTTCGGGTCTCGCTCTTCGCAGACGTCGAGCGGCGTCGCCACGTACACCTCGACGAAGGGCACGCCGACGGACTCGTGCCTCGAACGCACTGCCCCCCGCCCGTCTGAGTAGGGGCTGATGACCGGGACGAGGCAGAGGTGACCGGCTTGGGACAGGAGCAGGGCCACCTCGCCGACACGGCGGATGTTCTCTCTCCGGTCGATCTCCGAGAAGCTCAGGTCCGAGCTGAGCCCCTGGCGGACGTCGTCGCTGTCGAGGATCACCGTGCCTACGCCGGTCTTGTCGAGCAGCACCTTCAGCGTCTCGGCGACCGTCGACTTGCCGGCGCCCGAGAGCCCGGTGAACCAGACCGTCCCGCTCTCCATGTCAGTGGGCGTGCCGGAGGAGCATGCCGGCGCCGACTGTGGCGTTGCTCGTCTCGTCCACGAGGATGAAGCTGCCGGTGGCGCGGTTCACGCGGTACTCGTCGTAGAAGAGCGGCGACTGGGTGCGCAGCTCGACGCGCCCGATGTCGTTGAGGGCGAGCTCTCGCGACTCCTGATCGCGGTGGAGGGTGTTCACGTCGAGGCGGTACCTCACCTCGCGCACGAGCGCCCGCGACCACCTCGTCGTGTGCTTGAGAACGACCTTCGCCCCCGCTGCGAGAGGCCTCTCCGACATCCAGCAGACCATAGCGGAGAGGTCCTGGCTCACGAACGGCCGGTTGTGGACGCGACAGATCATGTCACCTCTCGAGATGTCGAGATCGTCGGCGAGCCGGACGACGACCGACTGGGGCGGGAAGGCCTCCTCGACGGGGCCGTCCGCCGTCTCGATCGCCTCCACGGTGCTCGTGAAACCCGACGGCATCACAGCGATCTCGTCTCCCACCTCGAGGACGCCGCTTGCGATCTGGCCGGCGTAGCCCCGGAAGTCGTGGAGGCCGCCGGCAGACATCGGGCGGATCACCCACTGCACGGGGAAGCGGAGGTCGATGAGGTTGCGGTCCGAGCTGATGTGCACCTCCTCGAGGTGGTGCAGGAGCGCCGGCCCGTCGTACCACTTCATCTCGAGCGAGCGGTCGACGATGTTGTCCCCGACGAGAGCGGAGATGGGGATGCACGTCACGTCGTGCACCTCGAGGCGGGTGGTGAAGTTGTCGAACTCGCGGCGGATGCTCTCGAAACGTGCCCTGTCGTAGTCGACGAGGTCCATCTTGTTGACGCAGAGGACGAGGTGGCGGATGCCGAGGAGGGAGGCCACCGTGGCGTGGCGGCGCGTCTGCTCGGTCGGGCCGTTGCGAGCGTCGACGAGAAGCACGACGAGATCGGAGGTCGAGCAGCCGGTGACCATGTTCCGCGTGTGCTGGGTATGGCCCGGGGTGTCGGCGATGATGAACTTCCGCTTCGGCGTGGCAAAGTAGCGGTAGGCGACGTCGATCGTGATCCCCTGCTCACGCTCCGCCCGGAGACCGTCGGTGAGGAGGGCGAGGTTGACGTACTCGTCGCCGCGGGCCATGGAGGAGCGCTCGACCGCCTCCAGCTGGTCCTCGAAGACCTGCTTGGAGTCGTAGAGGAGCCGGCCGATGAGGGTGGACTTGCCGTCGTCGACGGACCCTGCCGTGGCGAAACGCAGCAGCTCCATCAGAAGTAGCCCTCTCGCTTACGGTCCTCCATCGAAGCCTCGGAGAAACGGTCGTCTGCCCGCGTCGCACCCCTCTCGCTCACTCTCGTCACCGCCGTCTCGGCGATGACCTCACGAGGCGAGCTCGCCGGCGACTCGACCGCGGCGGTGCAGGTCATGTCGCCCACCGTGCGGTAGCGCACGGTCGCCTCGAAGGGCTCCTCGTCCGGATGGCCGTCCCGGGGCTGGGTGAAGGGACCGACGGCGAGCAGCATGCCTCCCCGGCGGAATACCTGGCGACGGTGGGCGAAGTAGATGGCGGGAAGGGGGATCTCCTCGGACTCGATGTACTGCCAGACGTCGAGCTCGGTCCAGTTCGAGAGGGGGAAGACCCTGAAGTGCTCGCCGAGCTGGCGTTTCGTGTTGAAGAGGTTCCAGAGCTCCGGCCGTTGCGCCCGCGGGTTCCACTGGCCGAACTCGTCTCGGAGCGAGAACACGCGCTCTTTCGCCCGCGCCTTCTCCTCGTCACGCCGGCCGCCTCCGAACACGGCGTCGAAACGTCCCTCCTCGAGCACCCTGAGGAGGGTGAACGTCTGGAGCCTGTTGCGTGTCGCCCCTGGTACGGGCTGTTCGACTATCGCTCCCCGGTCGATGTCCTCCTGCACGGAGCCGACGATGAGGCGCGTCCCGCGGCGCGCCACCTGCTCGTCCCGGAAGTCGATCACCTCGGGGAAGTTGTGGCCGGTGTCGACGTGCACGAGCGGGAAGGGGATCCTCTGGGGCCAGCAAGCCTTGGCGGCGACGTGGAGGAGCACCGCCGAGTCCTTGCCTCCCGAGAAGAGGAGAGCGGGTCTCTCGAACTCTGCCACTACCTCGCGAACTATGTGCACTGCCTCCGACTCGAGCGCGGCGAGGTGGGAGAGCTGGTACGTCATGGACATAGAACGATACTTGCTGACCCTCGCGGGGTAATTATTCACGAGTCATGCCTGACACCCCAACTCTTGCTGGAGCACGTTCGCGCGGGCAGGCCCGCCCGGGCCCGTCCGTCCGGTTGCGCAAGCTCGGGCACAGGCCGGTCCTCGACGGCCTGCGCGGTCTTGCCTTCCTCCTCGTCTTCTCGGGACATGCAGGCTGGCTGCCGTTCCTCCGGCCTGCCGAGACGGCGATGTTTCTCTTCTTCGCCCTGAGCGGGTTCCTCATCACCCAGCTTCTCGTGGAGGAGAGGGAGGGGACGGGATCGATCCGCCTGAGGCGTTTCTTCGCCCGGCGGGCGCTCCGGCTCCTCCCAGCCCTCATCGCCTTCCTCGCCGTTTGGATGATCGTCGTCCTCGTCTTCTCGGGCAGCGGCTGGACCGTCTCGGCACCGGGCAAGCCAGGTTCCCCCTCCGGCGGCCTTCCTCCTCTCGAGGTGCTGAAGCTCGCCGGGGCCGTACTCGCCTACGTCGCCAACTGGATGCAGATCTACGGGCACGAGAGCTCGCACCAGCCGCTCACCCATCTCTGGTCGCTCTCCGTCGAGGAGCAGTTCTACGTGATCTGGGCGCCGCTTACCGCCCTCGTGCTCTCAACGGGCGCCCTGCTGCGCCGTCGCAGCGCCGCCCGGCGCGGGCAGGGAACCGGGTCGGCCCTTCTCGTGATAGTGGCCGTAGTCCTCGTCGTCGCCTCTCTCGGCGCCGCCACCTGGCACTTCTTCCTCCACAGCGTGCACGACCCCCGTGTCAGCTACGGGACGGACACGAGGGCGGGAGCCTTCCTGCTCGGCGGGGCCCTCGCCATCGCCTGGTCGAGGCATTGGATCGAGCGCGCCGGCACGGCAGTGCGCCGTGCCCTCGGGACGGGCCTTCGCCTCAAGGCCTCGCCGAGGCTGGCGAGCATCCTCGTCGTCGCCGTCGCCCTTTGCCTGCTCTGGAGCGGCAGGATCGAGGGCGACGCCCAGGGTGACCTCGCCAAGTCCCTCTCGTACCTAGCCGCCACGGTGACAGCTCCGCTCCTGGTCGTCGCCCTGGTAGGCGCGCCCTTGACGCCCTTCGGGAGGGTGCTCTCGCACCCCGTCGCCACCTACATAGGTCGCCGCTCGTATGCCCTCTATCTCTGGCACTACGTGCTTCTCACCTGGTTCCACGAGCTCGGCGGCCTCGGTGACCTCCTCGCCCTCGGAGCGAGCTTCCTCCTCGCAGAGGCGTCATGGCGCCTCGTCGAGTCGCCCGCCCTCTCCTTGAAGCGGCGCTTCGAGCCGGAGGGGCGACTACCTGGGCGGCATCCTGAGGCCGCCGTCGAGACGGATCGTCTCCCCGTTCAGGTATGGGTTCTCGGCGATGGCGCAGACGAGCTTCGCGAACTCGGCCGCCTGGCCGAGGCGCTTCGGGAAGAGCACCCCGGCGCCGAGCGCCTGGCGCGCCTCCTCAGGGAGAAGGCCGAGGAGGGGGGTGTCCATGAGCCCGGGTGCGATCGCGTTGACGCGGATCCCCGCCGGCGCGAGGTCGCGGGCAGCCGGCAGGGTCATGGCGACGATCCCGCCCTTTGATGCCGAGTAGGCGATCTGACCGATCTGGCCCTCGAAGGCCGCCACGGAGGCGGTGTTCACGATCACCCCTCGCTCGCTCCCCGCCAGCGGCTCTGTCGTCGACATTGCCTGGGCGGCGATCCTCATGACGTTGAAGGTGCCTACGAGGTTGACGTTCACGACGGTCTTGAAAGCGCCAAGATCGTGCGGCTCGCCCTCGCGGCTCAAGGTGCGCTGCGCCCAGCCGATGCCGGCGCAGTTGACGGTGACCCTGTAAGCGCCCACCTCCGCCGCCAGCCTCACCGCCTCGCCCACGCCCTCCTCGTCGCAGACGTCGCCTGCGACGTAGCCTGTGGCCGGGCCGAGCTCGTCGGCGATCGCCTTTGCACGGGCCTCGTCGCGGTCGAGCACGACGCAGGCGCACCCCCTCGCCGCAAGCTCTCTCACCGTCGCCTCACCGAGCCCTGAAGCTCCCCCGGTGACGAGAGCCGACGTGCCGTTCAAGTCCATCTCGGAAGGCTACGAGCCAGACGATCCGGACTCAATCCCCTCCCTGTCCCCTCGCTGGCTCCGGGCTGCGCCGTTGGCGAGCCGATCGACGAGCTCGTTCATCGGGTTGCCCGAGTGGCCCTTCACCCAGTGGATCTCGATCTCGGCCATCCGCGAGTCGACCACGAGCTCGACGAGAGGACGCCAGAGATCTTGGTTGGCGACCGGCTCGCCCCTGGCGTTCCGCCAGCCTTTCGCCCGCCACCCCGCCCACCAGCGTTGCCGGAAGCAGTTCACGACGTACGTCGAGTCGCTCACGACTCTGACCTTGCCGGAGTTGGCCTCGAGGGCGTACAAGACGGCCGAGAGCTCCATGCGTTGGTTCGTCGTCCGGGCCTCCGCGCCCGTCTCGTAGCGGTGCTCGGACTCCGCCCAAGCCCATCCACCTGGCCCTGGGTTGCCGAGACAGGCGCCGTCTGTGTAGATGATCCTCTCGACAACGGGACTCGCCACGCCGAGCACGATACGTGATGGGTGCAGCCGCAGCCGGTCCCCATTCCTCCTGGCGCGAGAATCGTCGTGTGATATTCGACGGTTACTCGCACCAGGTTCCCGACATCGACCCCGACGAGACCACGGAGTGGTTGGACTCTTTCGACAGCGTGATCGAAGGGCGGGGGCGGGAACGGGGACGTTTCTTGCTGCTCAAGCTGCTCGAGCGCGCTCGGGCGGCGCAGGTCGGCGTGCCCGCGACGGTGTCGAGCCCGTACGTGAACACGATCCCGGCCGACGAGGAGCCCTGGTTCCCCGGCGACGAGTACCTCGAACGCCGCATCCGCGCCTACATCCGCTGGAACGCCGCCGTCATGGTGACGCGGGCGAACGCGAAGGACCAGGGCATCGGGGGGCACCTCTCGACCTACGCGAGCTCCGCCTCCCTGTACGAGGTCGGCTTCAACCATTTCTTCAGGGGCAAGGCGAACGGGTTACCCGGTGACCAGGTGTACTTCCAGGGGCATGCCTCGCCCGGGATTTACGCCCGCGCCTATGTCGAGGGTCGCCTGAACGAGTCCGAGCTCGACAACTTCAGGTTCGAGACTGGC
Source organism: Acidimicrobiales bacterium (assembly GCA_030037405.1). GTDB lineage: Bacteria > Actinomycetota > Acidimicrobiia > Acidimicrobiales > Bog-793 > JOPF099. The sequence goes on from JASHRK010000162.1 coordinate 12,981, forward strand.
GGCACGGGCCTCTCGAGCTACCCGCATCCTCGGCTGATGCCCGAGTTCTGGGAGTACCCGACCGTCTCCATGGGACTCGGACCGCTCGCGGCCATCTACCAGGCGCGCTTCAACCGTTACCTGCTCGACCGCGAGATCTCCGACACCTCGGAGAGCCGGGTCTGGTGCTTCGTCGGCGACGGCGAGCTCGACGAGCCGGAGAGCTCGGCCGCCCTCCGCCTGGCGGCGCGCGAGAAGCTCGACAACCTCGTGTTCGTCGTGAGCTGCAACCTGCAGCGCCTCGACGGGCCCGTACGGGGCAACGGGAAGATCATCCAGGAGCTCGAAGCGCTCTTCCGCGGCTCGGGCTGGAACGTCGTCAAGGTCATCTGGGGCAGGCGCTGGGACGAGCTCCTCGCCCGCGACGTCGACGGCGTGCTCGTGAACAAGATGAACACGACGCCCGACGGCGACTTCCAGACCTACGCCACGCAGTCCGGCGCCTACATCCGCGAGCACTTCTTCGGCCCCGACCCGCGGCTGCGCAAGATGGTTGAGCACCTCTCCGACCTCGAGCTCCAGCAGCTCCCCCGTGGCGGCCACGACTACCGCAAGCTGTATGCCGCCTACAAGGCCGCCACCGAGCAGTCGGGGGCGCCGACGGTGATCCTCGCCAAGACGATCAAGGGATGGACCCTCGGGCCGGAGATAGAAGCGAGAAACGCCACCCATCAGATCAAGAAGATGACCCGCGAGCAGCTCCACCTGCTGCGGGACCGCCTCTACCTCGAAGCCGAGATCCCGGACGAGGCCCTCGACGCCGAGGAGCCGCCCTATTTCCGCCCCGAGGAGGGCTCGCCCGAGCACGAGTACCTGATGGCGCGACTCGCCGCCCTCGGCGGATCCCTCCCCCACCGCCAAGTCCGCGGCGCCGGCGCCGCCGGGCTGCCGGCACCCTCGGAGAAGGCCTTCGCCGAGTTCCTCGAAGGCTCGAGAGGCCAGGCGGTGTCGACGACGATGGCCTTTGCCCGGCTCTTACGCAACCTGCTGCGCGATCCCGACGTCGGCAGGCACGTCGTGCCGATCATCCCGGACGAGGGGAGGACCTTCGGCCTCGACGCCCTCTTCTCGGAGGTGAAGATCTACTCCTCGGAGGGCCAGCGCTACACATCGGTCGACGCCGGCCTCCTCCTCGCCTACTCCGAGGACAAGCAGGGTCAGATCCTCGAGGAGGGGATCACCGAGGCCGGCGCCATGGCGTCGTTCCAGGCGGCGGGCACGGCCTATGCCACCTGGTCGACGCCGATGGTGCCGATCTTCCTCTTCTACTCGATGTTCGGCTTCCAGCGGATAGGCGACCTCATCTGGCAGGCGGCGGACGCCCGAGCCCGCGGCTTTCTCGTCGGCTGCACTGCCGGGCGCACCACGATGAACGGCGAAGGGCTGCAGCACGAGGACGGGCAGTCGCCTCTTCTCGCCTCGGCCGTGCCGAGCGTGCGCGTCTACGACGCCGCCTTCGCCTACGAGCTCGCCTTGATCGTGGAGGACGGGCTCAAGCAGATGTACGGCCCCGAGGGTCAGGACCTCATCTACTACCTCACCTTGTACAACGAGAACTACGTCATGCCGAGCCTCCCAGAGGACGGCGCCGAGCGTGAGCGGATCAGGGCGGGCGTGCTGGCAGGGGCTTACCGTTTCGTCGAGGGGACCGAGCCGACGCGAGCCCCGAACGGGCGGCCGTCGTCGAAAGGTCGGCCGTCCTCGACGGGGCGGCCCTCGTCGGGTGGGCAGCCGTCCCCGAACGCGGAGCCGTCGTCGAACGGGCAGCGGCGGGCGACGGTGCTCTTCTCCGGCACCGCCTGGCAGGCAGCGCTCGAAGCCCGAGACCTTCTCGCCGAGCGCTTCGGCGTCTCGGTCGAATGCTGGTCGGTGACGAGCTGGAAGTTGCTTCGTGAGGAAGCCCTCGAGGCGGAGCGGTGGAACCGCCTCCACCCGGGCGCCGAGCGTAGGGTCCCGTACGTCACCCAGGCTCTGTCCGACGCTCCCGGACCCGTCGTCGCGGTCACCGACTACGTGAAGGCCGTGCCCGACCAGATCGCCAGGTTCGTCCCGAACCCTGCGGCCTTCGTCCCGCTCGGCACTGACGGCTTCGGCCGCTCCGACACGCGAGCGGCGCTCCGGCGCCACTTCGAGGTCGACGCCGCCCACGTGAGCGTGGCAGTGCTGTCCATGCTGGCAGAGGCGGGCGAGGTGAAAGACGACGAGGTCCGCGACGCCATCGAGAGCTTCGGGATCGATCCCGAGTCGGTGGATCCTCGGTTGGCCTGAGGGCGCGCCGGGCGGCGCGCCGTGGCGTCCTGGCCCTCTCGGCCCCCAATTGGCTCCGGGGCTGGTCAGGTAGCATGCCTGCGTCATGGCACGTTGCGTGTCCTGTGGAGAAGAGAGCACCCCGGGGAAGCGGTTCTGCATTCGCTGCGGCGCGCCGCTCGGCGCCAGCTGCCCTTCGTGCGGTGAGGCGGTAGAGCCGGAGGCCATCTTCTGCGGCGAGTGCGGCGCCTCGCTCTCCGGCGCGCTCGGGCCGTCGGTGGCGGCCCCGTCCGCGCCGAGCCCTCCCTCGAGCCTCTCCGAGCGGCGCGTTTGCTCGGTGCTCTTCGCCGATCTCGTCGGCTTCA
>JASHRK010000163.1 GCA_030037405.1 Acidimicrobiales bacterium
GACCGGCATGCCCCAGCGCCACGCTCACTTGACCGTCCTCCGGGATGCATTCACAGTTGGGACAGAAGCTCCTTACGAGCTCGCCTTCGGGACGCGAACCGGAAAGGTCTACTGCTCTGCCGACTCAGGCGAGCACTGGCGGCTCTTCGCCGACAACCTGCCTCCTGTCCTCTGTGTGCGGGTGCTCAAGTGAGGAACCACGAGACGACGGGCTCCGACCGGCTCCGCCGCGTCCTCGCCGACCTCCTCCTCCTCGCCACGGCGTCGTGAGCACGACGCATGCCGCCGGCACGAGGACCTACCGGGCCTCGGTCGGCTCGCAAGAGGTCGACCTTCCGCTGGTCGAGGTTGCCCCGGGCATCTCCATCGCCCTCTTGATCTGCGTAGACCAGGGCTTGGCATTCTCCGAGCGTGCGGGGCATGAGCTCGCCGAGCTCATCGCCCCCTTCGAGGTCGAAGTCGTCGCCTCCGTCGCCACCATGGGCATCCCGCTCGCCATCGAGGTGACGAGGGCGCTCGGCCTCGACGACTATGCCATCTTGCACAAGACGCCGAAGATCCACCTGCAGGACGCCGTGACGGAGGAGGTGAAGTCGATCACGACGGCGGCCAGCCAGCGTCTCCTCTTCGACCGGGCCCGCGTGGAGGCCGTCAGAGGCAGGCGGATTGCGATCGTCGACGACGTCATCTCCACGGGCGGCTCCAGCCGTGCGGCCATCAACCTCATCCGCCGGGTGGGTGGTGACCCCGTCGTCTTCGGAGCCCTGCTCACAGAGGCAGGGGGCTGGCGCACCACCCTCGGAGACGACGTCGCCAAGGTTCGCGCCCTCGGCTCCATCCCCCTCTTTCGCCGTCAGGACGACGGCAGCTGGCTCGAGGACTGGGGCGAGCGCGAAGGAGAGGACGCCAAGTAGTAGTCGAGCTCGTCGACGCCTAGTTTGTCTCCGTGACGCTCACCCCGTTCTCCTGCGATGCGACGGCGATCGAGGGCCTCACCGTCGTCACTTTGAAGCAGGTCTCCGACGAGCGCGGCACGGTGCGGGAGTTCTTCCGCGAGAGCACCGCCGGCTCGCTCGGCCTCACCCGCTTTGCCCAGGTCAACGTGACCCACACGCGAACAGGCGCCCTCCGCGGACTGCACGGTGAGGACGTCACGAAACTTGTCGGCGTGGTGGCTGGAGAGGCCTTCGGCGCCTACGTCGACGCCCGCCCAGGCTCGGAGAGCTTCGGAGCGGTCGCCACCGTCTGCCTCGTACCAGGCGTGCAGGTGCTCGTACCGAGCGGCGTGTTGAACGGCTTCCAGTGCGTGAGCGAGGGCGGTTGCCAGTACCTCTACGGTTTCGACGCCGAATGGGTCCCCGGCATGGCTGGTGTCGCCGCCAACGCCCTCGACCCGGCGCTGGCGGTCCCTTGGCCTATCGCCGTCGACCCTTCCGACAGGTCGCTCATCTCCGAGAAGGATGCCGGGCTGCCACCTTTCGAGCACTTGCCGGCATGATCTCGGTCTTCACGCCGTCGCACAACACGAGGTACCTGAACGACTGCTACCAGAGCCTTTACGGCCAGACGCTCTCGGACTGGGAGTGGATCGTCCTGCTCAACCGCGGCGCCAGCAACTGGTCTCCTCCGGCGGTCGACGAGCGCGTGAAGGTCATCCGCGAGGCCAAAGCCCGAGGCGTCGGAGCGGCAAAACGAGCCGCGTGCGAGGCTGCTTCGGGTGACGTTCTCGTGGAGCTGGATCACGACGACCTCCTGGTACCAACCTGCCTCGCCCGGGTTCGAGCCGCCTTTGCCGAGCACCCTGACGTCTCCCTCGTCTACTCGAACACTGCTCAGGTCAATCGAGATCTCTCCCGCAACGAAGATCTCTTCAACCTGGCCATGGGCTGGAGGTATTCTGACGTCGAGGTCGGCGGCAAGTCATACGTCCAGTGCCATGCGATGGCTCCGTATCCGCACAATGTTGCCTATATCTGGTACGCGCCAAACCACGTCCGTGCCTATCGCAAGAGCAGCTATGACGCCGTAGGCGGCTACGACGCGTCACTCGAGGTGCTCGATGACCACGAGCTCATGATCCGCCTCTTCATGGAGGGTGAGTTTCGTCATATCGACAAGTGCCTTTACCTGCAGCGCATCCATCCGCGCAATACGCAGTCAGAGCCGCGCACGAACGCCTTCATCCAGGAGCAGACGGTGCGGTACTACCAAGAGCACATCGCCGCCCTCGCCACGACTTGGAGCCACCGGAACGGCCTCGTCGGAGTGAGCCTTTGCACCGAGACTTCACCAGACCTCGATGATGTCGCCGTCGACACCACAGTAATGATCGACGGCGATAATCCACAGCTGCCCTTCGACGAGAGCTCCGTCGGGCTCATAAGGGCGCCCGAGCTCCTGCAGCGCGTGAGGAACCGAGCACGGCTGTTCAACGAGTGCTATCGCGTGCTGGCGCACGGCGGCCTGATCCTGACGAACACGCCGAGCACGGACGGTCGCGGTGCCTTCCAAGACCCGAGCCATGTGGCCTTCTACAACGAGAACAGCTTCTGGTACCTGACCCAGCCTCGCCTGCGTCGGAGCATTCCAGATCTCAATGCTCGGTTCCAGATAAGCCACGTGCGCACATACTTTCCGTCCGAGTGGGAACAAGAAGTCGGCATCGCCTACGTCGAAGCGAACCTCCTGGCCGTAAAGGACGGGCCACGTCTCGGCGGCCCACTGCACGACTGAACCGACTTAGGGCTGCCCACTCGGAAAGAGTCTCGCACTCGCGACTCTCCCCGCCACAAGGGCGGGGAGATGTCGCGAGCCACAGGCTAGACAGTCACGGTGCTGTACGAACCGGGACTTCGATTACATGACGCTTACGAGCCGAGGCTCCAGGAAACGTAGCCATCGACCGTGTGGTCGCCGGCCGCAGCATCCAATGTCACCTTCACGGTGACCAAGTCACCCGGAGCGATTTCCGGGGAAACCGACTCACTCTGAACCCCGCTCGCCTGGCTCTCAGTGTACGTGATCGCGGAGCCCACGGCGGTATACGACGTACCACCGTTGTCGGAGACGTAAAGCTGCATCGCAATCGAGTCACCCGTAGCGGTCAGACCTGCTGCATCCCCTAGGTCCACGTAGAGAGTTCCCGAGCTCAAGGTGGTGTCGACCACCTGGGAACCTGCCTCCTCGTCAGTATTCGCTATGCCGACGCCAACGTAGTCAGTTGCGGTCCCAGCGCCCTGAAAACCGGAGGTAACAGTTAGTTCGCCGCCGCTGCTGCCGTTGATCACGCCGCCGGTACCGGCCGCGCCCTGGTAGCCCTGGGAACCCTGGGCGCCCGTGTAGCCCTGGGCACCCTGCGCGCCCGTGGCACCCGTGTAGCCCTGGGCACCCTGAGCACCCGTGTAGCCCTGGGCACCCTGGGCACCCTGAGCGCCCGTGTAGCCCTGGGCACCCTGAGCACCCGTGGCACCCGTGTAGCCCTGGGCACCAGTCGCGCCCTGAGCACCTGTGGCACCCTGGGCCCCGGCAGCACCAGCTGCGCCGGCAGCGCCAGCCGCTCCAGCGGCACCGGCCGCGCCCTGGGCGCCCTGCGCTCCTGGCGCGCCCTGGGCTCCCTGCGCGCCGCCCGCCCCGGCGTAGCCCTGGAAGCCCTGGTGGCCCTGGTGACCCTGGTGGCCCTGATAGCCGCGTGGTCCCCTGGGTCCGCGCTTTGTCTTGTGACCTTTGCTCTCGTAGCCCTGGGGCTTCTGCAGCCGATCTGGGTGTGCCGAGATGGCGGACCGGATCGTGCTCGCCGACGCCGCGCTCGGCGCCGCCAGCGGACCGGCCGCCATGGCCGAGAACGCCCCCAGCGCTCCAACCGCGACCGCCCCCGCGCGAATCCGCTTCGGTAACGTGTACCTACCGGACTCGGCGCTCTTTGGTTGATTTGGCATATATCCCGTACCTTCCGTTTGGTGAATACATGGGCGAGCGTTCCCTCGCAGCGGTTGATGCTAGGAAATGCCCGCAACCGGGTCAAGGATTTCCCTCAGCCGTCATGTATCGGCAAGTGTCCCTTGGCGCTTTAGCCTTTAGCCTTTAGCTACAGCCGCTTGTAGCTCCGCAGCTCGGGCAGGCATAGCAAGAGCCAGCCCGTTGCATCACGTTGCCACAGGCGTAGCAGAAGGGCGCGTCCCGACTCTCGAGAAGCTGCTCAGACACCTCCGGGAGGGCGGCACGGTATGCGGCGGCGTCGCCGCCTCCGTAGCGCTCCTTCTCGTCGGCGACAGCCCTACTGTCGTCCACCTCCTCGAGACCGGGAAGCGTGGGCTGGGTCCTCTCCCCCGTCGAGAGGACACCGAGCTCGAGGCGCTCGTCGTAGGACAGGTAGTCGATGGCCAGCCGGCGGAAGATGTAGTCGACGAGGCTGGACGCCAGCCGCAGGTCGGCATCGTCGGTGATACCAGCCGGCTCGAACCGCATGTTGGTGTACTTACGGACGAACGTCGAGAGCGGGACACCGTGCTGGAGACCGAGGCTGACCGCGATGGAGAAGGCGTCCATCACGCCCGACAGGGTCGAACCCTGCTTCGAGACCTTCATGAAGACCTCACCAGGTCGCCCGTCTTCGTACTCGCCCACCGTGACGTAGCCCTCGCAGTCGGCCACCCGGAAGGCGAAGGTGTTGGA
>JASHRK010000164.1 GCA_030037405.1 Acidimicrobiales bacterium
CGAGAACAACATCGTCACCGTCGTCGACGTTCGTCTGACGGCGTCGAGCCGGCGGCCGGGTTTTTCGAAGACGGCCCTGACCAGCGCCCTTGCGGCGGCCGGCATCGGCTATGTGCACGAACGTGATCTCGGCAACCCGCCGGTGAACCGCGACGCGTTCCGGCAAGGTCGGCCGGAGGAGGGACGAGAGCTGATGCGGTCCCGCTTGGAGAACGGCTCGGCCGAAGCACTGCAGCGCCTCGTAGAGCGCGCCCGTAATGAGCGCACGGCGATCATGTGCGTTGAGGTCGCCGACGCGAGGTGCCACAGGCAAGTGATTGTCGAGATGGCGAGCGAGGCCGACCCGACGCTACGCACCGCACGCATCTGGTAGCGGAAGCTGAGTCCCGCAGCATCAAGACGATCATCTGATCGTTTCCACCCACGCGCCGCTCTTGGGGTCTGTCCCGGTTCTGCCGCCTCCTTTCGTTTCTTAGTCACGCTGGCAAGAACTCCCGGAGCTTGTGCGTCACCGCGTTCCTAATGTAGATGCCGCGTCGCCCGCTGCACGGATAGCCATAGGGGTCGTTGTGGGCGCGGAGGGTGGCGTTGCGCTTGGAGTGGCGGAACTCCTTGCCGCATCGGGTGCACTGGTAGAGGTGAAGCGGTCCCGTGCGAGCTCGTGCCCGGGTGAGGCCGGTGCTTGCCCATCCTCGCGGGCTGCGACTGGTTGGCGGCGCGTGGAGCGGTCAGCGGGCTGAGAACTCGATCGGGTATCGAGGGCGGAACGGGGTGGTGGTGGCGCGGAGCCCGCCGATCTCGTCGACGCCGTAGGTGCGGTGACCGCTGCCATCGGACCGCTCGGCGTGGAGGAGGAGCCGCCCCGCTCGGCTGCGCCGTAGCGAGTAGGGCTCGATCCGCCGCCAGCTGCCGTTGTAGAACAAGTCGACGCAGAGGTGATTGGTGGCGGCGAAGCGCACCGTCTCCAGGGGGACGCCGGCGCGCCAGGTGGCGACGGTTGGCGGTGGCGACCAGCCCTCATCGTCGCTGCCAGTCGGGAGCGGCGGCAGCTCCTCGAACTCGGCGGTCCCTTCGAGCCAGCCGAAGAGGAGGGGGAGCTCGTCGAGGAAGCTCTGTAGCGGTGGGAGGGCGGGGAGCTGGTGGGCGAGCATCTGGTCCCAGTCAGCCTCAAGGGCGGCAATGAGCGGCGATCCGTCGAAGTCGGTGGCCGTGGGGACGGCGATGCTCTTGGCCGCGCACTTCTCGGCCAGCGCTTGGTGGATGACCTCTGGGTAGAGCCGGAGGTCGTTCCGGCGGAACAGGTTGATGATGTCGTAGAGGTCGCGCGGTCGGGCCCGCTGGGCCATCGCCCGGATCTTCTCGGCAAAGACCTCCTCGAAGGAGTAGCAGCGAGCGCGGCCCGGCAAGGGGCCGTCCGGGTAAGGATGGGCGATCTCGCGCAGCACCGGGGGCCGGATGACCGTCTCGTTGGCCGAGATGTCGAGCTTCACCCTGGCGGGCTGGGGGGTCTGGCGAGGACCGATGTAGTAGACCCGCCCCTCGGTCGACAGCTCGTCGGGACGCAGGCGCAGCATCGGCGCCCGCGAGGAGATGTCGATTCCCGACGCGTCGTGGATCCGGGCGAGCACCCTGGCCAGGTGCGGCTCGATCTGCTCTGGCCGGTATCGCCCGCCGGGCAGGACGGTGAAGTCGAGGTCTTCGGAGAACCGGTAGGTCTCGATGTAGCACTTCTTCAGGCAGGTCCCGCCCTTGAAGACCCACTGGTCACCGAGGACGGCGTCGGCTCCGATGCCCCAAAGCAGCCAGCCGAGCACGTAGTCCTTCTCGATCACCTCCTCGGTGAGCTGCCATTCGCCAACGCGCTCGACGATGTCGGGGCGCCCGATCACCACTCCTCCTCTGGCGATTTGAGCGCGACATTCACCCCCAGCCCCCAGCGCCGCACGATCCGCCCCGGAGCAGCGGCGGCAGGATCGAGCTTGGCGAGCCCGCTGCTGCGGCGCGCCAGGCACGCGTCGACGAGGGCGGAGTTGTCGGCACCGCCATGTTCGAGGAGGTAGCCGAGCCGCTTGAAGGCGGCGCGGTTCCCGAGGCGGTCGCCGTAGCGGACCAGCAGCTCGTCGTCGCGGTGCTCGCTGTGGAGGTACTCGGCGAGCACGTCGGCGACGGTGCGGATGCCGCCGCCGAGGCTCGGGTCGTCGAGCAGGTCGATCACCGTACGAGACGGGTCGGACACTGCCACCTTGTTCTGCCCTCGCCACACCGTCACCGTCCCGAACAGGGCCCCTTCATTGCGGACGGTGAGGTGGAAGGGGAGGCCCTGGATTACCTCGTCGCGGTGGCGGACGCGCCGGCCGGTGATCACCAGCAGGGTACGGAAGGTCTGCTCGGTGAGATCCCAGTGCTCGCACGCGCTCCACCCGCCGACGTAGCACGGGCTGAAGAGCCGGTCGGCGACGACCCACGGATCCTCGACCCACTCGCCGGACTGGCGGGCGTCGAGGGGAACCGCTACGTACAGCCCTCGCCGCACGCGGGACAGCCATCCCCGCCGGGCCAGGTAGCCGAGAAGCTGGCCGGTCTCTTCGTGCGGGAGCCCGAGGATCCTCGCGGCGTCGGTTACGCCGAATGCGCCAGGAGCGCCGCGGTGGAGTTCCTCTAGGTAGGCCCGATTCCGCTGGCTAATCCCAGCCCCCGACTCTGGGTGCGTAGCAACCTCCATGAGGTCAAGTTTACCGCGCTTGGAACATATCGGTATACCCTGAGCGAGGTAAGCTCCGTGCTGTGAGGGCTGCTGCGCTAACGAAGTACCCGAATCGCATCGACCTTCGGGTCACAAACCCGAAGGTCGTGGACGTCAAGTGGGGAGTCGCCGTCTCAGTCGTGGCGGGCCATAGTCGGGTACCCGGCCGATCCAGGATCTTGGGCCAGGCTCCGTTGGTGCAGTGGGTGAGAAACCGAAATCTGGGGTGTGACCTGCCTTT
>JASHRK010000165.1 GCA_030037405.1 Acidimicrobiales bacterium
GCTCGAGGACGGGATGACGAGACCGGCCAAGGTGGCCGCCAGCGGTCCGAACCTGCTCCGGATAACGCTCCACGAAGGGCGCAAGCGGCAGGTGCGGCGGATGCTCGACGCCGTGGGCCACCCGGTGCGCCGCCTCGTCCGCACCCGGATCGGCCCGCTCACCGACCGGCGGCTCAAGCCGGGTGAGTGGCGCCACCTGGCGCCAGGCGAAGTGCTGGCACTATCGCGCGCCGTCGTCGCTCCGCGCCAAGGGCGCAGCCGCCTCACTAGGCTCCCGCCATGACGGCCACACTGCGAGCATTGCGGGGAGCGACGACGGTCGAGGAGGACTCCCCGGACCAGATCACGGAACGTGTCCAGGCGCTCGTGACCGAGATGCTGCAAAGAAACGCAGTCGCTCACGACGACCTCGTCTCGATCCTCTTCACGATGACCGAAGATCTCAACTCGATGTTCCCGGCGACAGCCGCGAGGGGGGTCGGCCTCGGCGACGTCCCGCTCATCTGCGCGAGGGAGCTCACGATCAAGGACGCGACGCCGCGCTGCATCCGGGCGATGATGCACCTGTACACGGAGCGCTCGCGCACGGAGCTGCACCACGTCTACCTCGAGGGGGCACGCAACTTGCGGGACGATCTCCCGGCGTGAGAGCACACGTCGCCGGGCTCGGTCTCGTCGGGTCGTCCATCGGGCTCGGCCTGCGTGCTCGGGGCTACGAGGTCACGGGCGAGGACGTCGATCCACGGCGGGCTGCTCGCGCCCTCGAGCTCGGCGCCGTCGGGGTCCTCGGCCGCCAACCGGATACGGACCTCGCCTTCGTGGCGACGCCCGTCTCTGCCGTCGTGCCCGTGGCACGACGGCTGCTCGACGAAGAGCCGGGCGATGGGGGACGGCTCGTCGTCACCGACGTCGCCGGGGTGAAGGGCCCGATAGCGGCGAGCTTGAAAGAGCCGCGTTTCGTCCCCGGCCATCCCATGGCCGGGTCGGAGCAGGAAGGGCCCGACGGCGCCGACGGCGACCTTTTCGTCGGCGCCACCTGGGTGCTGACACCGACAGAGCTCACGGAGGAGGCCGGCTACGCCGTCGTCCGGGAGGTGGTCACCGCACTCGGGGCGGAGATCCTCGTGCTCGGGGCAGAGCGCCACGACGACCTCGTGGCCGTGATCTCGCACGTCCCTCACCTCACGGCCGCCACCCTCATGTCGCTCGCGGCCGAGTCCGAACTCGACAGGGAGGCTCTCCTGCGCCTCGCCGCCGGAGGGTTCCGCGACATGACGCGGATCGCGGCCGGCTCGCCGGCCATCTGGCCCGACATCTGCCGGGACAACGCCGACGCGATCGTCCCCGTGCTCGACGGCCTGATCGCCCGTCTCGGCGAGGTCCGGCGGATCGTCGAGGAGAGCGACCGGATTGGGCTCATGTCGCTTCTCGAGTCTGCCCGGGCGGCACGGCGCAACCTTCCGGCGAGGGGGGCGCGCCCTCCCGAGTCGCGGGAGCTGCGCCTCGTCGTTCCGGACAGGCCGGGCGTGCTCGCCGAGGTCACCTCCCTCGCCGGTCGGCTCGGAGTCAACATCTACGACATCGAGATCGCCCACTCGACTGAGGGGCCGCGGGGCGTGCTCGTGCTCGTCGTGGCCGCCGCCGCCGTGGACGACCTTGCTGGAGCGCTTCGCCAGTCGGGCTACCACGTCGCTGCCGCCACCGCCGAGGGAAGCGGGCTCTAGCCGTGAGCCCTCTCATCGCCATCGACGGCCCCGCCGGTTCTGGGAAGTCAACCGTGGCGAGGACACTCGCCGAGCGGCTCGGCCTGCCCCACCTCGACACGGGCGCCATGTACAGGGCGGTCACCTTGCTCGCGATCGAGTCGGGCACGAACCCGGCCGACGGCCCCGCCTGTGCCGGGCTGGCGAGGGAGATGGCCTTGCAGTTGGGGGAGCGGGTCTTGCTGAACGGCGCCGATGCGACCCGTGCCATCCGCTCCGAGCGCGTCGACCGTGCCGTCTCGGCGGTGGCGGCACACCCCGAGGTCCGCCAGGAGCTCGTCCGGCGCCAGCGAGAGTGGGGAGCCGCCCACGGCGGTGGCGTCGTCGAGGGGCGAGACATCGGTGACGTCGTCTTCCCGCAGGCGGATCTGAAGATCTACCTGACGGCGGCAGCAACGGAGCGGGTGCGCCGCGTGCGGGAGCGAGCTCCGGCCACCTCGGAGCGCGGGCGTGAGGAGGCGGGACGAGACCTCGCCTCTCGCGACTCCACCGACTCGAACCGGGCCGCCTCGCCGCTGAAGGTGCCGGACGACGCCATAGTGGTGGACTCGACGCACCTGAGCGTCGCCGAAGTCGTCGAGGAGGTGCTCTCCCACCTGTGAGCGTGAGAGGCTCGGCGCGTCCGGCAGGGTCATCCCCCTCACCAGGAACGGTGGCTTCCCCGGCACGGCCCGGGCGGGTCGAGCTCGCCTTCTACCAGGCCTGTCGCGTTGTCGCCGTCGGGCTGTCACGGCTCATCTTCCCGGGACGCGTCATGGGTATCGACAACCTGCCGCCGACCGGGCCCTACATACTGGCACCGGTCCATCGCTCGTATCTCGACTGGCTGCTCGTCGCCAGGGTGACGCGGCGGCGCCTTCGCTACATCGCCAAGGCAGAGATCTGGAAGTCCCGCATGGCGGGCCGCCTCGTCGAGACACTCGGCGGCTTCCCCG
>JASHRK010000166.1 GCA_030037405.1 Acidimicrobiales bacterium
GGAGTTGAGCGAAGACCAGCTCCAGGTCGTCAAGTGGGTCCACGACTTCGCAGAGGACGTGGTGCGCCCGGCGGCCCATGAGTGGGACGAACGGGAGGAGACTCCCTGGCCTCTCATCCGTGAGGCGGCCGAGATCGGCCTCTACTCCTTCGACTTCGTCGCCAACTGCTTCGCGGACACGACGGGCCAGTTGCTGCCGGCCGTCAACGAGGAGCTGTCCTGGGGCGATGCCGGGATCGCCTTGGCCATCTTCGGCTCGACGCTGGGTCTTGCCGCCATCGTCGCCAACGGGACGCCCGAGCAGATCGCCCAGTGGGCCCCGCAGTGCTTCGGAACCCCGGAGGAGATCAAGCTGGCCGCCTTCTGCGTCTCCGAGCCCGATGCGGGATCGGACGTCAGCCAGCTCAAGACGCGGGCGGTGTACGGCGAGGGCACGGACAGCTGGACACTTGACGGTTCCAAGACGTGGATCACCAACGGAGGCATAGCCGACGTGCACGTCGTCGTCGCCTCGGTCGATCCTGTCCTCGGCTCGCGCGGGCAGGCCAGCTTCATCGTGCCTCCCGGTACCGAGGGGCTCTCCCAGGGGCAGAAGTTCAAGAAGATGGGAATCCGGGCGTCGCACACGGCCGAGGTCGTCCTCGACGGCGTGAAGGTCCCCGGCTCCTGCCTGCTCGGCGGCAAGCAGCGTCTCGACGAGCGGTTGGCGCGGGCAAGAGAAGGCAAGCGGTCGGGGATGCAGGCCGCCATGGCGACGTTCGAGGCGAGCCGCCCGACCGTTGCCGCGCAGGCCGTCGGGATCGCCCGGGCGGCCTACGAGTACGCGCTCGGGTACGGGAAGGAGCGTAAGACCTTCGGCCGGCCCATCGTCGAGCACCAGGCGATCGCCTTCAAGCTCGCCGACATGAAGACGCGCATCGACGCCTCGCGCCTTTTGTACCAACGGGCGGCCTGGATGGGCGCGACGGGAAAGCCATACGCGGCCGGCGAGGGATCCATGTCGAAGCTCTTTGCCGGGGAGACGGCGGTCTGGGTCACCGAGCAAGCCATCCAGATCCTTGGTGGCTACGGCTACGTGCGCGACTACCCGGTCGAGCGTTGGCACCGTGACTCCAAGATCTACACGATCTTCGAAGGAACCTCCGAGATCCAGCGCCTCATCGTCGCCCGCGCCATCTCCGGCCTCCACATTCGTTGAGTCGCAGGCCGAGCCGGCTGCTCGCTCTGCCTACCAGGGCTCAAGGACGGCTGCCCGGCCAGCTCAGGCGTCCGGGGGTGCCCCGCTCTCCAACCAGTCGACGAGACCGTCGATGTCGTCGTCGGCGAACTGCCCACTGTCGGCGAAGGGCTGGCGTGCCCTCACCCCCTCGTAGGCGAGGAGCGTTCCCTTTCCGAGCTCTGACCGCCTCCCCCTCAGGTCCACCGCTTGGGCGGCGCAGACGAGCTCGACGGCGGCGAGACGGGCGACGAGCCCGCTCAAGTCGTTAAGCATGCTGGCGCCACGTGGTGCGAGGGAGATCCTGTCCTCGATCCCCTCGGCGAGGCTCGTCGTCGGTTGCTCGAGGGCGACGGGGGCAGCGAGCATGCGGATCTCCGCTCCAAGAGCAGCCGCGCCGTGACCGAGCATCGCCAGACCGTCCTCGGCTCGCTCTACGTCCCTGCGGAGCCCTCCCGCAAGCCCCGTGAAGCGGGAGTCGAGAAGCTTCTGCACGCGCTCGACGCCGATCGTGGCCGCCTGTGCAAGGGCGATGCGCGTCTCGTCGAGCGCCACGGTAACAAGGGTGATGTCGTGGTTCCCGTTGGAGATGACGCGTTGCTCGTCGACGAGGGCGAGCGGGTTGTCGGCGACGGAGCGCATCTCGGTCTCGACGAGCTTCTCGAGATGCTCGAGAGCCTCGTAAGGGCTTGAGTGAACTTGCGGTACGACCCGGAAGCAGAGGGGGTCCTGCAGGTTGCGGGGAGGAGTCGTCCCCGAGGCGAGGGCGCCGCCTGCGAGACGATCGCTCACCCCGCGAAGGGCCGCCTCGAGGCTCGGATGCGGCCGCCGGGCAGCGACGGCGGGGTCGAGCGCCGCCACGTTCCCGAGGAAGCCCTCGAACGAGAGCGCCGCTGACAGCTCCATTGATCGCAGTGCGGCCCATGCCCGCGCGATGCCGAGAGCGGAGATGCCGACGGCGAAGGCGTTCGCGCTGATAAGGGCTAGGCCCTCCCTCGCCGCCAGGTCGAGAGGGGTCAATCCCGCGTCGGAGAGGAGATGCCCGTCGGGCCCCTTGCCGATGAGGGCGCGGGCGATCTCGGCGAGAGGCGCGAGGTCGCACTGACCGACGGAGCCAACGAGGTGGACCTCGGGCACGGCGCCGGCGTTGAGGGCGGCCGTGAGCGACTGCACCACCGCCGGCCGGACGCCCGCTCCACCGAGTGCGAGCCCTTCTGCGCGTACCAGCATGGCTGCCCGGACGTACTCGGCCGGGGCGATCCCCCCGTGCCCGAGGGCATGCCCGAGCACGAGCTGCTCGTTGAAGTCCCCTTGGTCCTCCTCCGAGACGTCGAGGACGCGCTGCGGCCCGACTCCGGTCGTGAGCCCGTAGACACGCTCTCCCTTTGCGAGGACGCTCGTGATGAACTCGCGGGTCTTGATCATGTGCTCACGTGCTTCGGCCGTGACGTAGACGGGCGTCGCCTCCTTGGCCACGCTCACGACGTCCGCGACGCGGAGCTGCCCGGCGCCGATGGCGACGGCCTTGTCCGCCCCGTTCACCGGAAGGGACTCGAGCGCTTCGGCGAGCCATTTGTCGATGATGCGCGAGGGCGAGGCGATGCCGGCGAGCGAAGGCTCTGCCGGCGCGCCAGAGGTCTCCATCCAGACAGCCAACTGGTCGGGGGGCAAGGGCTCGCTCAGATAGAAACCTTGCGCGAGGCTGCACCCGAACTCTCCGAGACGGTTCAGGACCTCGAGTGTCTCGACCCCCTCGGCGACGACCTCGAGGCCGAGGTTCCGTCCGAGATCGATCGTCGACTTCACGATCACCTCGTCCTCGGGAGAGGTGATCATCTTCGTTATGAAGGAGCGGTCGATCTTGATGACGTCTATGGGCAGGCGCCGGAGGTAGCCGAGCGAGGAGTAGCCCGTGCCGAAGTCGTCTATCGAGAGCCGTACCCCCATACCGCCGAGGCGCTCGAGGACGGCTTGGATACGGCGCGGATCGGCGACGATGGAGTTCTCGGTGATCTCGAACTCGAGCAGCTCGGCGGGGACCTGCCAATGCGCCAGCAGCTCTGCGACGTCCTCGGGGAACTCCACGTCCATGAGGTTCCGCATGGCGAGGTTGACGGCGACGCGCATCGGCCTGTTCTCGTCCATCCACGTCCGGCACTGGCGGAGCGCCTCGTCGAGCAGGTAGTGGGTGAGGGGCTTGATCAGTCCCGTCTCCTGGACGAGGGGAATGAAGTCGCCCGGGGGTACGAGGCCGCGCTCGGGATGGAGCCATCGCACGAGCGCTTCCACGCCGACGAGGCCCCCGCTCTCCACCGTGATGAGCGGCTGGTAGAAGAGGACGAGCTCACGACGATCGATCGCTCCCCGCAGCTCACCGATCAGGCGGAGGCGGCTCGGCTCGTGCCAGTCCATCGAGGCGTCGTAGCTGGCGTAACCGCAGTTCGCCGTCTTGGCCAGGTACAT
>JASHRK010000167.1 GCA_030037405.1 Acidimicrobiales bacterium
CGTGTCGCCTGCGAGGAGAACGGGGGCGTCCTCGAGCCTGAAGCAGATGGACCCGGGGGTGTGCCCGGGTGTCAGGAGCGTGTGGAGGCGGAGGCGGCCGACCTCTATGACCGACTCGTCCTCGAGGAGAAGGTCATAGGAGGGGAGCATGCCGGCGTCGGCCTGTGTGACCGCGACCTCGTAGCCGGCGTCCCTCAGCTGCGGGATCGCCTGGATGTGGTCCCAGTGGCCATGGGTCTCGACGATCTGGCGAACGCCGAGCGTCTGGCAGAGCTCGAGCAGCTGCTCGTGCTCGTTGGCGGCGTCGACGAGGAGGGCGTCACCTGTCTCCTTGCATCGGACCACGAAGACGTTGTTGTCGAGAGGGCCGACGACGGTCTTGTGGATTATGGCCTTGCTGTCTTCGTAGTGAACGGTGCTCATCGGCGTCCTCTCTTCGGGCTCGTCGCTCTTCTCTTCGTCCCTTCGCCCTCCAGGCTAAGGTGCGCCGGCGGCTCGCGCGATCGAGCTCGCCCCGAGCCTGCGTTGGAGGACCACGTGAACTTCGGCTTCACCGAGGAGCAGGAGGAGCTCCGGAAAGCGGTGCGGCGTTTCTTCGAGGACAAGTCGCCAATGAGCGAGGTGCGCCGCCTCATGGAGACGGTCGAGGGCTACGACGCCGGCCTCTGGGCGCAGATGGCGAGCCCGCTCGGTCTGCAGGCGATGACGATCCCCGAGGAGCTCGGCGGCTCGGGCTTCGGTTACGTGGAGCTGCTCGTCGTGCTGGAGGAGATGGGGAGGGCGCTCGTGTGCGCCCCTTACTTCTCGTCCGTGGCGCTTGCGGCCAACGCCCTCCTGCACTCGGGCGACGAGGCGGCCAAGGCCGCTTACCTGCCGGGCATCGCCAGCGGGAAGACCATCGCCACTCTCGCCTACACCGAGCCGCCGGGCCGGTGGGAGATCGACTCGATCGAGCTCGGGGCCGTCGCGTCCGGCGATGGCAGGTGGTCGCTCTCAGGGACGAAGTCGTACGTCATCGACGGGCACGTGGCATCTCTCGTGCTCGTGGCGGCGAGAACGCCTTCGGGGGTCTCGCTCTTCGCAGTCGACGGCTCGGCAACCGGGCTGACCCGGACCTCGCTTGCGACGATGGACCAGACTCGCAAACAGGCGAGGCTCGACTTCGACGGAGTGACGGGTGAGCTGATCGGCCTCGAGGGCGCCGCCGGGCCCACTCTCTCGAAGACGCTCGACCTCGCCGCCGTCGCCCTCGCCGCCGAGCAGGTCGGCGGGGCCCAGCGCGTGCTCGAGATGAGCGTCGACTACGCCAAGTCGCGGATCCAGTTCGGCCGGCCGATCGGCTCCTTCCAGGCGATCAAGCACAAGTGCGCCGACATGCTGCTCGAGGTCGAGTCGGCCAAGTCCGCCGCCTACTACGCCGCCTGGGCGGCGTCGGAGGACAACGAGGAGCTGCCGGTGACGGCCTGCCTGGCGAAGGCCTACTGCTCGGAGGCGTACTTCCACGCTGCCGGCGAGAACATCCAGATCCACGGGGGGATCGGCTTCACCTGGGAGCACGACGCCCACCTCTACTTCAAGAGGGCGAAGTCCTCCGAGCTGATCCTCGGCGACCCCGCTTACCATCGCGAGCTGCTCGCCCGGCGCATCGGCATATGACGGTCGGGCCGGCCCGTGGGCCGGCCCGGCGCCTATTTCCTCCGCCCGTCGCCAGTGCCTGCGGGCCGGCCCGGCGCTTGTCTCACCGGCCCGTCGCCGGCCTGTGGGCCGGCCCGGCGCCTGAGCAGGGCTTCTCCGCTGTCCACCACGCCCTCTTCGCCAGTCGATAGTCTTGGGCTCACCAGAGAAAGGAGGTGGTCCAAACACATGGATAGTCAACGTTTTGGGACCCTGGAGGTGGCTGGCCGCTAGGCGGCAGCTGGACCACCTGGTGAATCCAAACCAGACACCCTCGGTGTGACCGGGCGGAAGCTGGTCCCGTCCGCAGTAGTCCGGCAGCCGAGCCTTTCAGCAATACCGAGGTCGGGGCGGTTCTCAGCCTGGCATCAACGTGCCGCTGGGGACCGTCCCGACTCATGTCCGGGCACGGGCCGTAGACGCCACCTCAGCCTTGTGCTACCGCCTCAGCCTTGCGCCGCCATCTCTGCCTTGCGGGCGGCCTTCATCTGGCGCTTGTGCTCCCGCACGGTCTGGAGCGTGGCGGGGGAGTTGATGTCGGCCACGGACATGTGCGTGCCGGGTTCTCCGAAGGGAGCTGATGCCTCTCGCCAGCCTGGCGGTGTCGTGCCGAACTGCTTTCCGAGCAGCGCCACGAAGATCTTCGCCTTTGCCTTGCCGAACCCAGGAAGCGCCTCGACGCGCCGCAGCAGCTCCGCACCGGTGGTGGCGGTCGACCAGATCTTCGTAGGGTTGCCTCCGTACTCCGAGACGACGAGGACGGCGAGGTCGCGCACCCGGGCGGCCATCGACCCGGGGAAGCGGTGCAGCGCCGGCGGTCCCCGGAAGATGGCGGCGAGCTCGTCGGGATCCATCCCAGCGATGAGCTTGGCGTCCGCCTTCCGCCCGAGCCTCTCGTTCAAGAGTGCAGGAGCGGAAAACGCCCACTCGAGGGGGACCTGCTGGTCGAGGACCATTCCGACCAAGAGGGCGAATGGGTCCGAGGAGAGGAGCTTGTC
>JASHRK010000168.1 GCA_030037405.1 Acidimicrobiales bacterium
CATCCCGCTCTTTCGCAACGGCTGGCGCATCCTCGGCTTCCGGGTAGCTCCCCCCGACGAGCTCGAGGCCGCTTTGGGACTGATCCGCCGACGGGAGGTAACCGTGCCGGTGGCGGCGACCTTCCCGCTGAGCGACGCAAGCACAGCTCACCGCTTCGTCGAGGAGCGCCGGCACGTCGGGAAGGTTCTACTGGTGACGGACTAAGCCTGCATTCGACTGGAAGATCGACTCTAAGACAGCTGCCACCTGACCGAAAGGAGACGAACGGAGATGGATCTCGGACTGGCGGGGCGTCGCTACCTCGTCACCGGAGGCTCGCGCGGCCTCGGCCGGGCGGTCGCCGAAGTGCTCGTCGCGGAGGGCGCCAGGGTGCTCGTCGTCGCCCGTTCCGGCACTGGAGAGGCGGCCCGCGACCTGGGTGAGCTCGCGACCGGTTTCGACTGCGACCTCACAGATGCCGACGCACCCTCCCGCCTCGTCGAGGCGGCGACGGATCATCTCGGAGGGCTCGAGGGCGCCTTCGTCTCCCACGGGGGCCCGCCTGCCGCCAGCGCCAGCGATCTCGAGGACGGCCAGCTCCGGGCGGCGATCGAAGGTTCTCTCGTGGCCCCCATCCGCCTCGTACGCGAGCTTGCCCGCGTGCTTCCACCCGGTGGCGCAATTGCGGTCCTCACCTCCGGCAGCGCCCGCGAGCCTCTGCCTGCGCTCGTGACCTCCAATCTCACCCGTCCTGGGACGTGGGGGTACGTGAAGACCCTCTCGAACGAGCTCGCCCCGAGGGGCGTCCGCGTCAACTGCGTCATCCCGGGTTCGTTCAGCACGAGACGCATCATCGACCTCTACGAGCAAGAGGCCGCCTCTACAGGGCGCTCGGTCGAAGAGCTGAAACGAGAGGCAGAGGAGGGCATCCCCATGCACCGCATCGGCGACCCTGCCGAACTCGGGAGGGTCGCCGCCTTCCTCCTCTCCCCCGCCGCCTCTTATGTCACAGGAGCCGCCTGGGTAGTCGACGGCGGCGCCATCAGAGGGTTGTGAAGTACCGTTCCTCAGGGAGGGTTGAGCATGGAAAGCATCAGTCGTCGCCGCTTCCTCCAGACGATGGGCTCCGGCGCGACAGCTCTGGCGGCTGGCCGGTTCCTGCAGGTTCGTGAGCGCCCGTCGCGGCCGGCTCGCCCGACCGCACCGCTCGCGAGAGAGTCCCGGCCACGGCATGGAGGAACGCTCAACGCCGGCTTCACCGGAGGCTCGAGCGCCGACACGCTGAACCCGATGTCTCCGGTAGCAAACGTTGACTATGCAAGGGTGAACAACCTCTTCGATCTCTTCGTGCGCATGACACCGGATGCGACGCCAGTCCTATATCTGGCGGAAGAGCTCGAGCCGAACTCCGACGCCACCCTCTGGACTCTCCGCTGCCGGAGCGGTGTGACCTTCCACAACGGCAAGGAGCTCACCGCCGAGGACTTGATCTACACCTTCCAAGAGACGCTCAACCCGAAGAGCCCTGGAGAAGGAGCCGCCGCCCTCCACGCCCTTCAGGTGAAGGACATGAAGAAGATCGACAAGCACACGATCTCCCTCCCCTTCAGCCGCCCGCTCGGGACGCTGACGCAGGTGCTGTCGACAAACATCGCCCCCTATGCCATCCCCGTCGGCTTCGACGTGAAGAAGCCGGTAGGCACCGGACCTTTCAAGTACAAGAGCTTCACCCCCGGTGAGGAGAGCGTCTTCGAGCGTAATGCCGACTATTGGGAGGCGGGCCTTCCCTACGCGGACTCACTCGTCATCACCGACTACTCGGACGCCACGAGCCAGGCGGACGCCCTCATCTCCGGCGAAGCGAACCTCATCTCCGGCCTGTCGACGGAGGTCGAGCCGACTATCCGCGGGGGAGGCAAGAAGCTCCTCATCTCCGAAGGAGGCGGATGGAACCCCTTCACCATGCGTGTCGACCGAGAGCCGTTCAGCGACGTACGCGTCCGCCAGGCAATGCGCTATATCGTCAACCGCCACGAGATGAGAGAAGCTGTATTCGAGGGCCTCGGCACGATCGGCAACGACATCTTCGGTATCTGGGCGGAAGAGTACGATCACGACATACCGCAACGTGTCCAGGATGTCGACAAGGCAAAGTCACTCCTCAAGGCAGCCGGTCACGAGCACCTCACGGTGCAATTGGTCACCTCCGACATCGCCCAGGGCGTCGTCGAGATGGCAACGGTATTTGCCGAGCAAGCGTCGGCTGCCGGAGTGAAGGTCAACATCAACAACGTCGACGACTTCTTCGGTCCCAACTATCTCAAGTGGGTGTTTGCCCAGGACTACTGGGACTACAACTACTATCTACCCCAGGTCGCTGATGCGACGTTGCCGACCGCTCCTTACAACGAGTGTCACTTCGACGACCCTCACTACACAAAGCTTTACAGCGAAGCTGTAGCGACGACAGACGAGACGAAGCGCATCGCGATCGCCCACGAGATGCAGCTCATCGATTACAACACAGGTGGATATATCATCCCCTTCTTCATCCCTGTGATCGACGGTTACGACCCCTCGGTGCACGGCCTCGTGGCATCGAGATCGGGAATCTCTTTCAACAACTACGACTTCAAGTCGATGTGGCTGTCGTAGCCCCTCGCGGGCAGACCAGTAGCCCCTCGCGGGGCATGCCATCAGGACCGTCAGGGCTGACGAAGGCGCGCCGGCGAGCTGTAGGAGAACTTGTGAATCTTCAGCTCTATGAACGTCTCGGTGGCGTGCACGCCGGGCAGCGACCCCAGCGTCTCGGAGAGGAGGTGCACCAGCCCTTCGTGGTCCGTGCACACGACCTCGATCAGCAGGTCGGCGCGCCCTACGCACGACGCGACGTAGAGCACCTCAGGAATCTCCACGAGTCGCTCCGTCACCTCGGCACGAAACGCCGGCTCGATGCCGAGAACGACCGTCGCGAGCACCTGGTAGCCGAGCTGGAAGGGATCGGTGACGGCGAGAATCCGAACCGTGCCCGTGCGGAGCAACCGGAGGGTCCGCCAGCGCACAAGACTCTCTGAGAGATCGAGGTTGCGGGCGATGTCCCGGTAGGAACGCCGGCCATCCTGCTGCAGCTGCGAGATGATGCTCTCGTCGATCCAGTCGAGACCAGGTGGCGTCAGGCCGACCGGTTCAGGTGCTCGTGCTCGTCTCTTGCTCACAGCCCGACCTGCCGATGCACAGCCACGCCAGTCTCCTTGGCCGGCAACCTGCACGATGCGGCGGTGCCGCCACCTCACACTACAAGCCGAGTGCCGCGCAACAGAGGTCCGATCAGCGGTCGCATTCCAACCGGGCGCAAGAGATCGCTCTCGACACGCTTGCCAGATTGGTGGCTACGGTCGAGCGCGTGACACACGCTCAAGACATCACGTGGGCGGAGGAGATCGACTCGAGCCCGCTCGCGATACGCACCATCGCCGTCGTCGGATACGGCAACCAGGGAGCCGCCCAGGCGCAGAACCTACGCGACAGCTCTGCGACGGTCGTCGTCGGGAATATTGACGACGACTACGCCGAGCGAGCCCGAGGGCACGGCTTCGAGGTGACCGGTATCGCGCGGGCGGTCGCCGGCGCCGACGTCTCCCTGCTGCTCCTGCCTGACGAAGTGCAACCCGAGGTCTTCGAGAACGAGGTGGCTCCTCACCTCGCCCGCGGGAGCGCGCTCGTGGTCGCCTCCGGCTACAACCTCTTCTTCGACCGGATCGCCGTCCCGGACGGCGTCGACGTCGTCATGGTCGCACCGCGGATGATCGGCGAGGCGGTACGCAGCCGGCACGTCGCCGGCACGGGGTCACCGAGCCTCGTCGCCGTCGAGCGCGACGCCACGGGTGGTGCGAGGGCCCTTACCCTCGCGCTCGCCAAGGCGGCCGGCGTGGCGAGTCCTGCCATCTCCTCCAGCCTGCGAGAGGAGACAGCAGTCGACCTCTTCTCCGAACAAGCGCTCTGGCCCGTCCTCATGAGCGCCTTCCAAGCCGCCTACGGCGTCTTGTCGGCGCAGGGCTTCAGCGACGAGGCGATCCTCTACGAGCTCTGCCTCTCAGGGGAGCCGGCTGAGACGCTCGCGCTCATGGCCGACCGAGGCATCTTCGACCAGCTGCCCGTCCACTCCCACACGAGCCAGTACGGCCAGCTGAGCGCGGACGTCTCCTCGCTCGCCGCCTCTCTGTCACATCGGTTCCAAGCGGTGCTCGAGGGAGAGATCCTCTCTGGAGCGTTCGCCAGGCGCTGGAGCACGCTCCTTTTCGAGCGGCCCGAGGAGCTCGAGCGCCTGCGCGGCGAGGTGCTCCGGTCCCCCCTCGCAGTCGCCGACCGCGAGGTCAGGTCCCGGGTGCTGTCGACACGAAATTGAGTCACAAGGCTTGAAATACATGAAATAGTATGAGAGACTGTCAGGGCTCAGACGTCGCCCGACCTGACGCCAAGGAGGCCCCGATGACTCTCACCTGCGCCGCACGCCCCGCTCACGCGCCGACCGAGTGGCTCCGCATCGAGCCCTTACGCGATCCGGTGGTGGACGGGATCGGCTACGACCCGCGATCGGCCTACGTCGAGACCTTCTGGTTGCCGGTGCTCGGTCCCTCAACGACATGGATGCTGCGCCGCTTCGCCTCGCACCTTGCGGTGGCTCCGGGCGGAGTGGACCTCCCCGTGGACGACCTCGCCAGGTGCCTCGGCATCGGCGAGCGCACCGGCCCTAACGCTCCCTTTGCCCGGACGGTGAAGCGTTGCGTCGACTTCCAGATGGCGGAGTGGCGGGAGGAGGCGCTCGCTGTCCGGCTCCGCCTCCCGCCCCTTGCCCAGCGTCATCTCCGCCGACTGCCGGAGTCGCTCCAGAGAGAGCACGAGCGTGCCCTGATGCCACGCAAGATCGCTGGCGGCCCGCCGGCGCCCCTCCCCCACACACCGCCGGCGGGCCTGCCAGCAAGAGGCTGAGTGCTACCTCGTGCAACACCTACCTGAGAAGGTAGTAAGCTTGACACAACTGTGGTAACCCTGACTCGACCGGACTCGCCGTACGTCGACCTCGTGCGAGAGCGCGTGGTTATATTCGACGGCGCCACGGGGACGAACCTGCAGCTCAGAGAGCTCAGCGCCGAGGACTTCGGCGGCGAAGCGTACGAGGGCTGCAACGAGATGCTCGTCCTCACGAGGCCTGACGTCGTCAGGGACCTCCACCGCTCGTTCCTGGACGTCGGGGTCGACGTCGTCGAGACGGACAGCTTCGGCGCCTTCTCTGTCGTGCTGGGCGAGTACGGCTTGGCGGAGCGGGCGGGCGAGCTCGCCGCCGAAGCAGCGAGGCTCGCGAAGGAGGTGGCCCACGACTACTCGACCCCGGAGCGCCGGCGTTTCGTCGCCGGTTCGATCGGCCCGGGCACGAAGCTGCCGACTCTCGGCCAGATCTCCTTCGCCGACCTGCGGAGCTCCTACGAAGAGCTTGCCGACGGATTGCTCGAAGGCGGTGCCGACCTCCTTCTCGTCGAGACGAGCTACGACCTCCTGCAGGCGAAGGCGGCCATCCAGGCGTGCCGGCGAGCCATGGGCCGCGCCGGCAGGATTGTGCCCGTCCAGGTACAGGTGACGATCGAGCTCACGGGACGCATGCTGCTCGGTACGGAGATCTCTGCGGCTCTCACCGCCCTCGAGGCGATGAAGCCGGACGTTATCGGGCTCAATTGCGCCACCGGGCCCGTCGAGATGTACGAGTCGCTCCGCTACCTGGCCGAACGGTCGGGGATCGCCATCTCGGCCATGCCCAACGCCGGCCTCCCGTCGGTCGTCGACGGCCGGATGAGCTACGACCTCACTCCCGAGGAGCTGGCCCGCCATGCCACGGCCTTCGTCGAGGAGATAGGCGTCGGAGTCGTCGGCGGCTGCTGCGGGACGACGCCCGAGCACCTGCAGCGGGTCGTCGAGGCCGTCTTCGGCAGGACCGCCAAGCAGAGAGCGCCCGTGCACGAGCCCTCGGCAGCGTCGCTCTACGGGAGCGTGGCCTTCGAGCAGGACACCTCTTGCCTCCTCATCGGAGAGCGCACGAACGCCAACGGCTCGAAGAAGTTCCGCGAGGCGATGCTCGCAGGCGACTGGGAGACGGCCGTCGCCATGGCGAAGGACCAGGTGCGAGAGGGCGCCCACCTCCTCGACGTTTGCGTCGACTACACGGGTGCCAACGGCGTCGCCGACATGAACGAGATAGCCAGCCGCCTCGCCACCCAGTCGACGCTCCCCCTCGTCGTCGACACGACCGAGCCTGCCGTCGTCGAGTCCGCACTGCAGTGGCTCGGCGGGCGAGCCGTGCTCAACTCCGTCAACCTCGAGGACGGAGACGGTCCCGGCACGCGCCTCGATCGCTTTCTCACCCTCGCGAGCGAGTACGGGGCGGCCGTGATCTGCACCACCATCGACCAGGAGGGCCAGGCGCGCACGGCCGACTGGAAGCTCCGGGCCGCAAGGGCGATCCACGACCTAGCCCTGGGGCGCTACGGGCTCTCACCGGAGGACCTCCTCTTCGATCCCCTCGCCCTTCCCCTCTCTACGGGCATGGAGGAGTCGCGGCGAGACGGCATCGAGACCATCGAGGCGATCGCCCGCATCAAGGAAGAGCTTCCGGGCGTGCACACGGTGCTCGGGCTCTCGAACGTCTCCTTTGGCCTCGCCCCCGCCGCCCGCCAGGTGCTGAACTCGGTCTTCCTGCACGAGTGCATCCAGGCCGGGCTGGACGGCGCCATCGTGCACGCCGGGAAGATCCTCCCCCTGCACCGGATCGGCGACACCGAGAGAGACCTCTGCCTCGACCTTGTCTACGACAGGCGTCGCCCGCAGGACGGCTACGACCCCCTCGCTGCCCTCATCGCCCAATTCGACCAGGCGGACGGGTCGAGCGCGACGGCGCCCGAGGACCGCTCAGGCTGGGCCGTCGAGCGCCGCCTCGAGCAACGGATAGTCGACGGCGACCGCAACGGCCTCGAACCCGACCTGGACGAGGCACTGGCGGGAGGCTACCCGGCCCTCGACATCGTCAACGAGATGCTGTTGGCCGGCATGAAGACCGTCGGAGACCTCTTCGGCTCGGGCAAGATGCAGCTGCCCTTCGTCCTCCAGTCCGCCGAGACGATGAAGTCGGCCGTGGCCCACCTCGAGCCTCACATGGACCACAGCGAGACGGGGGCAGGCAAGGGGACCGTCGTCCTTGCCACCGTCAAAGGCGACGTCCACGACATAGGGAAGAACCTCGTCGACATCATCCTCACGAACAACGGCTACACGGTCCACAACCTCGGCATCAAGGTCCCAATCTCGGAGATGTTGAAGAGGGCGGACGAGGTCTCGGCCGACGCCATCGGGATGAGCGGCCTCCTCGTCAAGTCGACGCTCGTCATGCGCGAGAACCTCGAGGAGCTGAACCGCCTCGGCAAGCAGACATACCCGATCATCCTCGGCGGCGCCGCCCTCACCCGCAGCTATGTCGAGAAGGACCTGCGCGACGTCTACGAGGGCAAGGTGTTCTACGGCAAGGACGCCTTCGAAGGCCTCCACACCCTCGACAGGCTGATGGAGATAAAGCGATCCGGCAACGATGATCCGACCTTCGGCACGGAGCGTTCCGGCCGTGTCCTCCCCCAGCGGAACTCGGCGAAGCTGCAAGAGGTCGATCCGTCCACGCTCCCTCCCCGCTCCCCGGAGGTGGAGGAGGACAACGAGGTGTTCGTGCCCCCCTTCATCGGGAGCAGGGTCGCAAAAGGGCTGCCCCTCGACGACGTGTCCGCCTTCTTGAACGAGACGGCGCTCTTCCGCAACCAGTGGGGTTACCGTCCGCTCGAGGGCGAGCCGGACGCCGACTTCAAAGAGCGCGTGCGCGCAGAGCTGCGAGCCCGCCTGGACGAAGCGAAGGCGGAAGGCGTGCTCGTGCCGTCGGTCGTGTGGGGGTACTTCCCCGCAAACTCGGACGGCAACGACCTCGTCATCTACACCGACGAGACTCGCTCTTTGGAGCGCATGCGTTTCTCGCTCCCCCGCCAGCGAAAAGAGCCATACCTCTGCATAGCCGACTTCTTCAGGGCTGTCTCCTCTGGCGAGGCCGACTACGTCGCCTTCCAGCTGACGACGATGGGGGCGGCCGCCTCGGAGAGGACGGCAGAGCTCTTCAAGACCGACCACTACGTCGACTACCTGAGCCTGCATGGCCTCTCGGTAGAGATGACAGAGGCGCTCGCCGAGTTGTGGCACAGGAGGATCAGGGAGGAGTGGGGCTTTGCCGGGGAGGACGGTCCGACGCTGCAGGGCTTGTTCCGCCAGCAGCACCGGGGAGGGAGGTACTCCTTCGGCTACCCGGCCTGCCCCGACCTCGAGGACAACGCCAAGGTGGTGGAGCTGCTCGAAGGAGGGCGCATCGGCGTCAGCGTAAGCGAGGGGTTCCAGCTCTTCCCCGAGCAGACGACACTCGCCATCGTCTGCCACCACCCCAGGGCCAAGTACTTCGTCGCCTGACGGGGGACGGGGCACGGGACGAGGGCAGGGGACGAGGGCGGGGGGCGAGGGCAGGGTCACCCGGCACACTCGCCCCATGAGGGCGCTACCGTCCAGATCATGACCGCAAGAGACGTCACGGACGAGACCTTCGAGGCAGATGTCCTGGAGCGCTCAGAGACGACGCCCGTGATCGTCGACCTCTGGGCGCCCTGGTGCGGGCCATGCCGGACGCTCGGGCCCATCATCGAGCAGGCAGTCGAGGCCACGGGCGGCGAGGTCGTCCTCGCCAAGGTGAACGTGGACGAAAATCCCCGCGTCTCTGCAATCTTCGGGGTGCAATCGATACCGGCCGTCTTCGCCATAAGCCGCCAGCAGGTGATCGATCGTTTCGTCGGCGCTCTGCCGATGCCCGCTGTCGAGGCCTTCGTCGAGAAGGTGCGGGAAGCCTCCCGACCGAGCGAAGCAGAGACACTACTCGCCGCCGGCGACGAAGCCTCCCTGCGCAAGGCACTCGAGCTCGAGCCGGCGAACGAGCGGGTGATCGAGGCGCTCGCCGGCGCCCTCGTCGACCGGGGTGACACCGAAGGCGCCGCCGAGGCTCTCGAACTGCTCGAGCGCATCCCGGAGACGACAACCACCCGTCACCTCGCCGCCCTTGCCCGGACAGGTGGTGGAGCTGCGAGCACGGAGGGAGACGCCGGGGAGAACCTGGAGGACCACCTCGAGGCGCTCCTTGAGCGCGTCCCTTCCGACGACGACGCCAGGCAGGAGATCGTGGACCTCATCGAGACGATGGACGGGGAGGATCCCCGCCGCGAGCACTACCGGCGGGCACTGTCGGCCAAGCTCTTCTGACCACGGTGCTGCGGCTCGGCTCGAAGTCCTTTGACACGACGACGTTCGCACTCGTCATGGGGATCGCGAACCGGACGACGGACTCCTTCTACGACAAGGGGTCGTACTTCTCCTTCGACCGCTTCCTGCAGCACTGCGACAGGCTCGTGAGCGAAGGCGCAGACGTCCTCGACATCGGCGGAGTCAAGGCCGGCCCTGGCGAGGAGATCTCGACCGAAGAGGAGCTCGAGCGCGTGATCCCCGCCGTGCTGGCGGTGGCCGAGCGTTTCGACGTCCCGATCTCCGTCGACACCTGGCGGGGCAGCGTGGCGAGAGAGGCGTTCGCGAGCGGCGCCGTGCTCGGCAACGACATCAGCGGTTTCTCCGACGACACCTACCTCCCGGCGGCCGCCGAGCTCGGCGCTTCCGACGTCGCCACCCACATCCGCTTGGCCCCCCGAGTCGCCGACCCCGACCCCCACTACGACGACGTGGTGGAGACGGTCGCCGGGCGCCTTCGCGAGCTCGCCAGGCGGGCCGAGGATGCCGGCGTGGACCGCTGCCGCATCGTCGTCGACGCCGGGCTCGACCTCGGCAAGACCACGCACCACTCTCTCGCCCTTCTCGGCGCCTCCAGGCGACTGGCCTCTCTCGGTTACCCCCTCCTGCTCTCGGCCTCTAACAAGACGTTTCTCGGAGATACGTTCGGGCT
>JASHRK010000169.1 GCA_030037405.1 Acidimicrobiales bacterium
ACGCCAAGGCGGTGCTCGCCTTCGCGGCACCGACGACCAACTCCTACAAGCGTCTCGTGCCCGGCTACGAGGCGCCCGTGAACCTCGTCTACTCGCAGCGGAACCGCTCCGCCGCCTGCAGGATCCCGATCTACTCGAAGAGCCCGAAGGCCAAGCGGGTCGAGTTCCGCTGCCCTGACCCCTCGGCGAACCCCTACATAGCCTTCGCGGCCATGCTCATGGCCGGGCTCGACGGCGTCCAGAACCGCATCGAGCCACCCGCTCCGGTGGACAAGGACCTCTACGACCTCCCGCCCGAGGAGCTCGCCCAGGTGCCCCAGGTGCCCTCCTCTCTCGAGGAAGCCCTCGACTCGCTCGAGGCCGACCAGGACTTTCTCAGGGCAGGTGGCGTGTTCACCGACGACCTGATAGAGACCTGGGTCAGCTACAAGCGTCTCAACGAGGTCGACGCCGTACGTTTGCGGCCGCATCCCTGGGAGTTCCAGCTCTACTACGACATCTAGGAGCCGCCGCCCCTCTGCGGCCCTCTGCGGCCCCCGCAGCAGGGGGACAGCGCATCTAGCATCGCGGAGTGCCCCTCGGGCGCCTGCTCAGCCTTCCACCTAAGATGCCGAAGATATATGGGGGCCGTGGTTCCTATTTCCGCGGCCCTTGGGGATCAAGCAGTAAGCCAGTCCGCGAGGGATGATCAAATGGCATCAGGGGCACACCCGGTGACAGGTGTCGCCATGCGCCCGGTCATGGACTTAAGCGACCGACGCGTCATCGCGTATCAAGCGATCCCCAGGTCGAGTGGTACCGACGCCTCGCCGGCGGAGCTGCTCGACCTGGCGCTCGCCGCCGCCTCCCTTACCTCGCCTGCCCCGCTGCTCGTCTGGGTCGACCCCCGGCTCCTGGTCAGTCCGAGCTTCGACCCCGTGGAGCGGGCGCGAGCCGCCAAGTGCGCCCCCTCTGAGGTCATCTTCGTGACGCCAGATCCGCACCGGGCGGCAAGCACGGTGGCGCATCTCCCGGCCCCGATGCTCGCCGCCGCCGTCCGGCGCCATTGCGCACGGCTGCGAGAGGCGGGCTTTCGCATCGCCCTCGACAGCGTGGCGGTGCTGTCGGTCTCGTGGGAGGACGTCGTGGCAGCAAGGCCGACGTTTCTCCTCCTCGACGCGGCGCTCACGGCCCAGCTGAACGCTGACGCCCAGCGAGCCGCCCTCGTCGGCCTCCTCGCCTTCGCCGGGCGGATCGGAGCGCGACTCGTCGCCCAAGGGATCTCGACGGCTGCTCAGGCCGCAGCCCTTTTGCAGGTGGGGATCTTCTACGGCATCGGCGACCACGTCCACGTGCCCGTCGTGCTCGACGAACGACTTGCGATCGAGGGAGATGCCGTCGTCAGACCGTCCTGGTTCCGCGAGCGGGCTATCCGCCGCTTGTCGATGCTCGAGGAGTCGAGCGGCGTCCAGTACGCCCGGACGGTCCCCAAAGCGGCCGTCGTCGACGACAGCAACCTCGCCTCCTTCGTCACCTCCTGCGCCGGGCGCCTCTCGACGGCCGAGACGCCCGACGAGGTCTGGGCGACCCTCACCGAGCTCCTCCCCCAGGTGGTCAGCTTCGACAGGATGGCGATCTTCGAGGCGGACTGGGACCGGTACCTGCTCCTGCCGAGGGTGCTCATCGGCGAGGACCTCGAACCCATGGCCGAGGCGACGCACACGATCAACACGGGCATCACAGGGTGGGCGTTTCTCGAAGGAGTGCCTTACCGGTGTGGCCGGACCATCGACCACCCCGAAGCCGTTCCCATCCCTGGGCAGGACGAGCTGGAGGAGTCCATGCTCGTAATACCGCTCGTCTCAGGCGATCGGCGTCTTGGGGTTCTCGATATCTGGCAGGACGGCGCCGACAGGTACGCAGAGGCGGACCTCGAGCGCGCCGCGCTCGTGGGAAGGCTGGTAGCGGACGCCTGGCGGAGCGCGGCTGAGCGTGTCGACCTTGCCGAGCGCGTGGTGACCGACAAGACGACCGGCTTGCTCAACAAGCGATGGTGGGAGGAGCTGGCGCCCCGTGAGGCGGCGCAGGCGCGCCGCACCGAGAGCCTCATCGCCGTCTTGATGGTCGACCTCGACGGCTTCAAGGCGATCAACGACTCGCACGGGCACGCCGCCGGCGACGTCGTGCTCAACCACGTCGCCAGAGCACTTCTCGCCACGATCCGATCGGGCGACGCCGTCATCCGTTACGGAGGAGACGAATTCATCCTCATGCTGCGGGACTGCGACGAGCACGGGGCGGCCGAGGTCGCGTCGGAGGTGCAGCTCGCCCTCACGGGGGTCCAGCTTCCCGCTGGAACGGTCGCGCCCCTCGGCGCCTCCATCGGGGTCGCCTTCTTCCCGGACCACGGCCCGACTCTCGCGGACGTCGCCGCCCAGGCCGACGTCGCCATGTACCAGGCAAAGACGTCTGGAGGCGGGCGGGTCGTCGTCTACACGCCCGCGAGCGGAGGAAGGCCGGCACGGACTCTCGAGGGGCGGGCGATCGGCTCGACAAGCCGCGCCACCCTGACGGACGAAGCGGTCGGCGAAGTCGCACTCGGCGACGACGTCCCAGACGGACCAGACAGGACAGCACAGCCCTCCGGCACGGAGATGCCGCCGGAAGACAGGGACTTGAGCGGTTGGCGCCATCCGGCGACTCGTGTTCCTACGGCGCCGGAGCTAGAGCCGCTCGAGCCGAGCGAGCCCGAAACTGCCCCTGCAGAGCCGGCGGAGCGAGCCCCCCTCGCCCACGAGCTGACGGAGCAGTATCGCCAGCTCGCCTACGCCGAGCACCTTGCCCACGTGGGCAGCTTCGAGATGGACCTGGCTACGGGAAGGATGGTGTGGTCCAACGAGCTGAGACGCATCATCGGATCCGACCCGGAAGAGGAGCCGACCATCACGGGCATCATCGACCGGATCCACCCTGACGACCTCGGTGCCTACGGCGAAGCCGTAACTCAGTGGGTCGAAGGCGGCTGGGGTCACCTCGACGTCGCCATAAGGCTGGTCTCGCAGGACCGGGCGCCTCGACCCGCCCGGATCCGCCAGCTCATCCACGCCCTCGACGACGGCCGCCGGGTCCTCTCCGGCACCATCCAGGAATCTCCTGAGGCCTAGCTCGCGACCGCCAGAGGCAAGGGTGCCCCTCAGCAGGGCCGTATGCTCGCACGCCGTGAGCGCCTCGACCGACAAACCGGCAAGGAGCTACCGGCAGGTGCGTTTCGTGCTGCCGGCAGGCGCCACCGAGCTCGTCTTGGTGCGCCACGGCGAGACGATCCCGACCGACCCGGCGGCCCCCTTCCCTCTCGTCGACGGCCAGGGGGACCCGGGGCTCGCTCCCGAAGGACGCGAGCAGGCCGAGCGTGTCGGGGAACGCCTCGCCGGCGCGGGCGCCGGCGCCATCAGCGCCATCTACGTGACGAGCTTGCGGCGGACGGGCGAGACGGCAGCTCCGCTCGCCGCCCGCCTGGGCCTCGAGCCACGAGTCGAGGCAGACCTGAGAGAGGTGCACCTCGGGGAGTGGGAAGGGGGCGCCTACCGAAAGCACGTCATGGAAGGACATCCCCTCGCTCTCGAGATGATGCGGACCGAGCGTTGGGACGTGGTCCCCGGAGCCGAGAGCAACGAGGCCTTGGTGGAAAGACTGCGCTCCGCTGTCTCGCGGATAGCCGCCGTCCA
>JASHRK010000170.1 GCA_030037405.1 Acidimicrobiales bacterium
GATGTCGGCCAGATCCGGCTCGACTACCCTGGCCACGTAGGTTCCGGCCAGACCGGTGCGGTTAGGAGTTACGCCGTGGAGATCGATACATCTGCCATCTCGTACATACCGACGACTGGGGTGCGCGACGTCTACGAGACGCCGCTCGTTGTCGCCACGGAGGAGTCACTGAAGGGCTACGGGTGCCTCGTCGACGACCCCGAGAGCTTTCCCATCGAGATCACTCGCTGGCCCCAGCAGGGATGGCGCCCTATCGACGCCAACTCCGGCGACCAGGGCGGAGTGACGTCGGGGATCTTCGAGTTCTCCTGGCAAGGAGAGACCCTTTACGCTCGCAACAACGCAGTCGGAGACAGCTACCTCTTTGGTTGGAGTAACTGGCCGGAGGAGGCCGCCGTGAGCGGGTCGGCAACGGGCCGCACCCGCGCCCTCATCTGGCGGGCGAACTACCACCCGGACGGTGGCCAGCTCTTCTACCCGCGCAGGGGTGCAAGTTTCGTCGTTCCCCTCGCCCTCCCCGGCGACGACGTGACGCCACAGGACTTCAGCGCTTTCTACTGCGACGGAAGCCGTGGTCTCTACCTCCACCCGAACATCTGGCACGGGGCCGTAGTTCCTCTCGACGACGAGGCGGAGCTGGTCGATCGGCAAGGTCGCGTGCACGCCCGCGTCTCCGTCGACTTCGCGAAGGAGTTCGGCTGCTACCTCGCCGTACCGATGACTGTGCCAGCAGGAGTGTCTCACTAGCTCTCCTACCGCTCGAGGAGCCGCTCCCAGGCCATCTCCAGCCCGGCAGCAAGGCAGCCGTCCACGACGCCGTCGTCGCCCAGAGCGCTCACACGGATCTCGGGCACGAACGGGACGAACGGGACGAGGGCTGCGGCAACGGCGGCGGCGAAACCGGGAGCTCGCCCGATGCCCCCACCCAGCACGATGAGCTCGGGGTCGACGACGGCAACGACCGAGCCGACGGCTCTCGCCACCAACTCGGCCTCCGCGGCAACGGCCGCGACGGCGCGGGCGTCACCGTCCGCTGCCGCCGCGAAGACGCGCCGCGCCGTGAGCGAGCCGGACATGCCCATCCGCCGGGCGGCCCGCACCACGGCCGCGGCGGAGGCGACCGCCTCGAGCTGCCCCCGCTTGCGGATCTCGCTCAAGGGCACGTCCTCGTTCCCGATCGGCAGGTAGGCGATCTCGCCTGCGGCGCCGTGAGCGCCGCGACGGAGACGGCCGTCGATGACGAGTCCCATACCTATCCCCGTCCCGACGCTCACGAAACAGAACGTCGCAAACTCTTTCCCGTGCCCGTGATCCCGCTCGGCGAGCGCGGCGAGATCGACGTCGTTCTCGAGCGCCGTGGACTTGCCGAAGACCGCCCTCAGCTCGTGCACGACCCCCGGTCGTTCCCAGCCGGGCAGGTTGCGCGCCGCCACGAGGGCGCCCCGTTCCGGCTCGTACACGCCAGGCGAGCCGACGACGACCTGGCTGAACCGGCTGCGCCGGATACCGGCGGTAGTCGCCATCTCGTCGGCAAGCGAGATCATCTCCGACACCCGTCCCGGGGCGCTGGCGGCGTGCACCCGCCTGCTGGCCCGCGCCCGCACGGCGCCCGAGAGGTCCGCCAACGCAGCCCGCAGGTACTCCCGCCCGACGTCGAGGCCGAGCACGTAACCGGCCTCCGGCCTGACCTCGTACAGCACTGCTGCAGGCCCGCGGAGCCCCGTGCGGAGCCCGGCCACACGGACCAACCCGTCACGCTCCAGGTTGCCGAGGGCAACGGTCACGGTCGGTTTCGACAGGCCGCTCATACGAGCGAGATCGGTCCGTGACACAGGACCTGCCGTGCGCACCTGGGCGAGCATGAGTCGCTCGTTCATGGCGCGCATGAGCGCCGGGCGCGCCGGCACGACCCTGGCGTTGCTGCCCGTCAACTCGTCCGTGGGCCCGTCCCGCATCCGTAGAGCTTGTCATGATGTGATAAATAAGTTACTTTCCTATTAGTTTTTCGAGGAGGTTCCACTGGGCGCGGACGGAGTTCACAGCGGACTCGTTCTCGGGCTGGACTTCGGGGGGTCGAAGATCGCTGCCGCCCTCGCCTTGCTCGACGGCACCATGATCTCCTCGGCCGCCACCGAGACCAACCCCTCACTCGGTGCCCGCCAGAATCTCGACCGGGCCCTGGACCTTGCGGAGTCCTTGATCGAGCAGGTCCCCGCCGCTCGTGGGAGCTCACCCGTGCGTGCCATCGGCGCCTGCACCTTCGGTGTCCCTACCGATGACGGAGTCGAGCTCTCGCCCGCCATCCCCGGGTGGAACGAGCTCCCGCTACGCCGCCTGCTCCAAGAGGAGTTCCGCCTGCCTACCGTCTTGCTGACCGACGTCAAGGCCGCCGCTGCCGCAGAGGCGCGGCATGGCGCTCTCGCAGGGGCCGATCCCGCCATCTACGTGAACCTCGGCACAGGGCTCGCCGTCGCCCTCGTCCACGATGGCAAGGTCGTGACGGGAGCACACGGTGCCTCGGGCGAGATCGGCTACAACCTCCGGGCACCCTCGGATCTCACGAAAGTCAGGGGCCACCGTCCGATTGTCGAGGACATAGTGAGCGGCATGGGCCTCGCGAGCTCCGTCGCCCGGCTCGACGGCCGCCCCGCCCGGCTCGACGGCCGCTTCGACCGCCCCCTCGACCGCCCCCTCGACGACCGCGGCTGGAGCGACAACGGCTCGGCCGACCACGCGCAAGGCAACGGCGCACCAAGTGCCGTCGACGTCTTCGAGCTCGCCAAAGCCGACACCGCCTACGAGGCCGTGCTCGAGGAGTTCCTTCGCGAGCTCTGCTACCACGTCGTCAACCTCACCATTGCCGTCGACCCGGAGCGGATAGCGGTGGGTGGTGGGATGGTTCGCTCGTGGGAAGTGATCGAGCCCCCGATGCGGGCAGCGCTCGAGAGCCACGTCCCGTACCCGCCCGAGCTCGTGATCGGCGCCTTCCCGTTCGACGCCGCCCTCCGGGGAGCGCTCGGTGCCGGTCTCGAGCTCGCGCGGTCGGCCGAAGTCACAGGACAACCACGGACACGTCAAAGCAAAGGACACGTCAAAGCAAGAAGATAGAAGGGGGAAGGCCATGGGCATAAGAGGGATGCGGAGACTGGTGGTGATCGGCACCGTCTTCGCGATCGGCATCTTCGTCTCGGGTTGGGGGAGCAACCCCGCGTCCACGAAGACGGCGACGAGGCCGAGCGCGAGCAAGCGAGCGGCGAGCAAGCGACCGGACGCGCTCACGATCTCTGACGAGTACGGGGAGACGTGGCCTTGCGAGTTCAACCCGTACAACTCCGCCGACGTAGGTTTCTCGTTCGGGCCCGTCTACGAGGAGCTCGTCTACCAGGACCTCCTGAAGAGCGGGAAGCCAACGCCCTGGCTCGCCACGAAATGGGTGTGGAGCAATGGCAACAAGACGCTCACCTTCACGATCCGGAAGGGAGTCACCTGGTCGTCGGGTAAGCCGCTCACGGCCTCGGACGTGGTCTTCAGCTTCGACTTGCTCAAGAAGAACCCCGGGCTCGACCTGAACGCCGACTGGTCCGTGCTGAAGAGCGTCGCTCTCAAGGGCAGCGACCAGGTCGTCTTCCAGTTCAAGACCGCCGCGGTGCCGTACTTCTACTACATCGCCGGACAGACACCGATCGTCCCCGAGTACATCTGGTCGAAGATAAAGGACCCCGTCACCTACCTCGACCCCCATCCCGTCGGCACTGGCCCGTACGAGATGACGAGCTGCAGCAGCGAGAACATCGTCTACACGAAGAACCCCCACTACTGGCAGCGCGGCCTCCCGAAGATCAAGACGGTCAACTTCCCGGCCTACCTCTCGAACACGCCTGCCAACGAGGACCTCGCGAGCGGGAAGGACCAGTGGGGATCCCAGTTCATCCCCGACATCCAGAAGTTCTACGTCGACGCCAACCCGAAGTACTACCACTACTGGTTCGAGCCGGTGGCGAACGTGTCGATCTTCATCAACCTCACCAACCCGATACTGAAGAACCTGCCGGTCCGTGAAGCGATGGCGTACGCCATCGACCGTAAGCGGGTTTCCGAGATCGGCGAGTACGGCGAAGAACCCCCTGCCAACCAGACCGGCATCGTGGGCACCTTCTCGAGCTGGTACGACAAGGGCCTCGCGAAGAAGTACGGCAACGCCTACGCCTACGACCCGAAGAAGGCCATCTCGATCCTCAAGGCGGCCGGCTACAAGAAGAACTCGAGCGGCATCTTCGAGAAGAACGGCAAGGAGCTCTCCTTCAGCATCGTCAACAACGGCGGCTACTCCGACTGGGTGGCAGCCGTGAACGTCATCGAGAGCGACTTCGTCGCCGTCGGCATCCATCTCACGCCGGAGAACCTCTCCGACACGACGTACACCGCCGATGTCGACGACGGGGAGTACCAGCTCGCCTATGACGCCGAGACGGGTGGCCCCGGCCCCTACTACGAGGAACGCCAGTGGCTCTACTCGCCCAACTCGGCACCTATAGGCAAGTCGG
>JASHRK010000171.1 GCA_030037405.1 Acidimicrobiales bacterium
TGCCCATCGCACCGCCGAGGCTCACGGTGACGAGTCCCCTGCAGGCCTACCAGCTGGCGAAGACCGTGGACGTGCGCTACTCGGGGACGGACGCCACCTCGCCCGTCGTCGCCTACGACGTGCGCTACCAGGTGAAGTCATGGCACGCGAGCGCCCTGTCGGGCTACGTCGACCCGGCCTCCTGGCAGCGGACGACCGCCACCTCCCTCCAGTTGACCGGCGTACCAGGAGACGAGTACTGCTTCGAAGTCCAGGTCCTCATGGAATCGGGCGACGTGTCATCCTGGTCCCCCTCCTATTGCACGACCCTTCCCCTCGCATCGAGCTCGCTCAAGGCGATCACGGCGGGGTGGAAGCACCACACGGGCGCGAGCTACTACCTCCACTCTTACGTGGAGACGGCCACCGAGGGCGCCGAGCTCCGCCTCGCCAACGCGGAGGCGAGCCAGCTGGCGCTCGTCGTGACCAAGTGTCCCGCATGCGGCGCCCTCGCCGTCTACGTGAACGGCCACAACCTGAAGACTGTCAGCACGTACGCTCGGACGACGAAGCACGGTTCGGTCGTCGTGCTCCCCAAGTTCACCGAGAAACGGGCGACGATCCTGATCCGGGCTGTCCGGGCGGGCAAGGACGTGATCGTCGAAGGCTTGGCCGTCACATAGGGGGATCGAACAGGAGATGAGCCCGATCCCTGCGCGCAGGTGCCGGATCGTCGTCGGCGTCACAGGAGCAAGCGGCACCCTGCTAGCCCAGGCGGTGCTCTCGCTCCTCGGCTCCTCCGGCGTCGAGCGACACCTCGTGGTGAGCCCGGCTGCAAGGCGGACGGCCCTCTTCGAGCTCTCCTCCCCCGAGCTCGAGTCGCTCGCCGAGGTCGTCTACGGCTGGCGGGACATCGGCGCCCCGATCGCCTCGGGCTCGTTCTCCACGGGCGGCATGATCGTCGTCCCCTGCAGCATCCGGACGCTATCCAGCATCGCCTATGGGATCACGGACTCGTTGATCTCCCGCGCCGCCGACGTCACCTTGAAAGAACGGCGCCGCCTCGTGCTGAGCGTCCGCGAGTCGCCCTTCCATCTCGGTCACATCCGCGCCATGGCAGCTGCGACCGAGGCCGGCGCCATCGTCGCCCCGCCGGTCCCGATGTTCTACGGGAAGCCCAAGACAATCGAGGAGATGGCGGCCCAGATGGCGGGACGCTTCGTGAGCCTCCTCGGCATCCCCAACGCGGCCGAGCATGAGTGGCCCGGGGACGGGCCCCGCCCTCGCCCGTACGACGATGGCCCGGCCGAGCGCTCCCCCGGGCCACCCACCCGCAGCCGCCCTGAGCCAGAGGTGACCTCGTGACGGCGTCCTGGCGCCGGCGAGACGAGCACCGCCAGTCGGTCCGCTCCCTTCTCGGGGAGCTCGACGACCGCGGTGAGCTCGTGACGCTGGAGGAGGAAGTGGACCCTGTCGAGGAGCTGGCCTCGTTTCTCTGGGAGACGAGAGCGGGCCCAGCGGTCCTCTTCGAGCGGGTAAGGGGACACTCCCTTCCCGTCTTCGGCAATCTCCTCAACAGCCGCGAGCGGATCGCAAGAGGGCTCCGCACGTCGCTGGCTGGGCTGCACGCCACGCTCGCGGGTGCCCCGGATGCACGACTGGCCCCGGTCACGGCGGCCGAGCCCGGTTGGCGGGAGGAGCGCCTGGCGAGCCCGGACCTGCGGCGCCTCCCGGTGCCGAAGTTCTTCGCGAGCGAGACCGGTTCATATGTCACAGCGGGTGTCATAATCGCCAAGGGCCCGACGGGCAAGAAGAACGCCTCCTTCGCCCGCCTCAAGATCCTCGACGACAGGCGGGCCTTCGCCGGCATCGCACCCGAGCACCACCTCGCAGTGCTCGCCCGGGAAGCGGCCGGCGCGAACCGACCGCTCGAGGTGGCCGTGACGATAGGCAACCACCCGGCGGTGCTGCTCGCCGCCGCCTACTACCTCGAGCTCGGCGACGACGAGCTCGAGGTAGCGGGAGCGCTCCTCGGCGAACCGCTCGAGGTGGCGCGCTGCGAGACGGTCGACGTCGAGGTCCCGGCCCACTGCGAGCTAGTTGTCGAAGGCACCCTCGACTGGCACGACAGAGTCGAGGAGGGCCCCGTCTCGGAGTTCTCGGGCCTCTACCAGAGCTATGGCGACGGACCGGTCCTGACGGCTCGCCACGTCTCGATGCGCCACTCCCCGCTCTTCCAGACGATCCTCCCCGGTTACGCGCCCGAGCACGTCCTCGTCGGCGCAGTCGCCATCGCGGCCGTGCTCGAGCGGCGGCTGCGGTCCTCGGTCCCGAGCGTGGCCGAAGTGGCGATCTCCCCGGGCGGCTGCGGGCGGTTGCATGCCGTCGTGGCACTGAGCGAACCGCGAGACCGAGACGCCGAGCAGGTGATGCGGGAGGGTCTCGGCTCTGTCCGCCTCGTCAAGCAGGTGACCGTCGTCGACGACGACATCGACATCCACGACCCGGTTGCGGTCGAGTGGGCCATCGCCACGAGGATGAAGGCTGACAGGGACCTCCTCGTCCTGCCGGGGATGCGCTCCTCACGCTCCGACCCCCTCGCCCACAACGGGACGGTGGCAAAGCTCGGCATCGACGCCACGCGGCGGGGGACCGACAGGAGCGACTGGTCGTTTGCCAAGCCGCCCGAGGCGGTGCTCCGCCGGGCGCGAGAGAGGCTCGAGGCTATGGGGAGAGCCTAGGAGCCGACTACGCTCCGCTCAGTGGTGCGTCTCTTGGTCCTCTACGAGCAGCCGACCGATCTCAAGGCGTTCGACGAGCACTACTTCGAGGTTCACGTGCCTCTCGTGAAGCGCCTGCCCGGCCTCCGCCGGTACACGGTGAGCCAGGATCTGTCCCGCATCCGCGGATCGGCGTCCTATCACCTCGTGGCCGAGCTCGACTGGGACGACATGGCCTCGCTCCGCGAGGACCTCTCCTCCCCGCTCGGGGAGGAGACCGCACGCGACCTCGAGCAACTGGCCGCCTGGTGCCCGGGCATCCACAGCATGGTCTTCGATCCACGGGACGTATAGCCGGACGTCACAGTTGATGGATCTGAGAGTCGTCACTCTACGCGATCAGGTGCTGATAGCATCGACGTATAGCGTCACTGCGAACCACTTTCACTCTGGACGAAGAGCTGGCGGCACGTGCTCGCCAGCTCGGGGTCAACATCTCGGCAGCAGCTCGTCAAGGAGTCGCTAACGCCGTGCGCGCCGCCTTGGCACGATCCGACCGAGAGGCCTACCGGAGATTCCCAGAAAGTGCAGACAAGGGCTGGAACGAAGCTGAAACCTGGGGTGAGCCGTGAGACGCGGTGAGCTCTGGCTGGCCGAGGTAGGCAGCAAGAGGCGGCCGGTCCTGCTCCTCACCCGGTCCGACGTGCTCGACGTCCGAGAGCTCGTGACGGTAGCCGAGATCACGGCTTCTGTCCGCGGTCTCGCCGCAGAGGTCGAGATCGACCACCTCGGGGCTGGC
Source organism: Acidimicrobiales bacterium (assembly GCA_030037405.1). Lineage (GTDB taxonomy): Bacteria > Actinomycetota > Acidimicrobiia > Acidimicrobiales > Bog-793 > JOPF099. Next base: position 3,499 of record JASHRK010000171.1, read on the forward strand.
CTGGACCGGCCGTCGGTCGTCAACTGCGACGGTCTCCATACCGTCGCCCAGTCGTCGCTCACCGGGCCCGTCGGGCGAGTCGGAGAGGACGTGATGCGCAAGGTCTGTTGGGCGGTCAGCTACGCCCTTGGTTGCTGACGGGACGGCGATCGCCCGCCCTTGCTCCCAGATCGTGTCCGCCGGCTCTTGGCTCAACCCCGCCCGACGAGCGGCATGTTCGTCGCCATCACCACGAGGGAGAGGATGTTGACGTCGAGGGGCAGCTCTGCCATGTGGACGACAGCCGCCGCCGCATGCTTCACGTCCATGACAGGTTCGTCCGCAGGTGGCTTGAAGAGCTCGGTGGCGGCATTCCCGATGTCTATCTGGCCGCAAGCGATGGAGTAGGGGCGACCGTCGAGAGCCGTCTGTTTCGTAAGACCGGTGATGGCGTGCTTGCTGGCGGTGTATGGCGCGGAGTTGGGCCTGGGCGTGTGGGCAGAGATCGAGCCGTTGTTGATGATCCGTCCGCCCTGGGGGCGTTGGCGCTTCATGAGTGCGAATGCCCGCTGGGTGCAGAGGAACGACCCGGTGAGGTTCGTGTCGATCACATCCCGCCACTGGTCGAAGCTGAGCTCGTCGACACCGAGGGCCGGGGCAAAGATCCCGGCGTTGTTGAAGAGCATGTCGAGGCGTCCGAGACGTTCCTCGAGCTCGTCGAACATGTCGGCTACCGAATCGGGCTTGCGCACGTCGCACTCGACCACGAGCGAGTGGTCGTCGACGTCTCCCGCGATACGCCGCGACTCCTCGAGGTGGCTCCGGTTCCGCCCGGCGAGCACGACGGCCCAGTCTCGCTCGAACAGCTCTTGCACCACAGCACGACCGATGCCCGACCCTGCACCGGTGACGAGCGCCACTCTCCTCGTGTCGGACACGGTGCGACCTCCTTGGGCGGGTGTCGGGAACAAGGCACCAGAGGCTGCCGAACGGCCCGGTTCTCGGGCGCGCCAGCTCCAGAGCTGCTCTAGAGCGTAGGCGTCGAGGGGTCAGGCCTTCGACGTGGCAGTGCAGGTGAAGTGGCCCTTTACCGTCACTTTGCCCGTCGGCAAGCCTTTCGTGGTGTTCCGCAGCGAGATGTTGACGGAGGCCGAGTGGGCGCCAGCCCCCACGGTGATCGTTCCCGTCGTCAGCTCGGAGTAGACGCGTCCGCTCACGGTGAGAATCAGATGACCGATGCGGGCGCTTACGTTGTAGGTCTTCGGGGACGTGTAGTGCTCGACTGCCCCGCCGAAGACCACCCTGGCGCCGGTGCTCGCCGTCCCAGCGAGGTCGAAGAGGAACTTGTGCTTAGAAGACGCCACCGGGCTGTTGCAGACGACGGCGGCCGACGTGAGGGTGCCGCTCACGGCGCCGCCCAAGGTGAGGCTGGTACCGCCTGACGCCGCTTCGGCGACGGGGCCAGCAGCCAGCGCGGAGACGGCCACGACCGCGGCCACTACGCAAGCACGCAGGCAGTTGGTTCGAACAAGAGCCACTTGTCAACCTCCTCTTGAGTCCCGCTCGCAACGATGATAGATCCCAGCGAGCGCACCCCGAGACGGTTCCCTCGCGGAACCGACTGCGGCGAGACGTCAGCGCCGCTTGTCATGGCGACGAGCGTCCTTCGTCCGCTGCTTCCACAGCC
>JASHRK010000172.1 GCA_030037405.1 Acidimicrobiales bacterium
GTAGAGCGAGTAGCCGAGGACCGTGAGGAACGCCACGACGGTGTCCGGCGTCACGAGGAAGCTCGTGAGCGAGTAGATGCCGACGGTGACGAGGATGTCGTGGATCACGGCGACGATCGCCGCCAAGGCCATCTTCCACTCGAAGAAGATCGAGATGTAGAGGGCGATCAGGATGAAGAAGACGACGAGGGCGATGATCGCCTTGTGGGTGATCTGGCTCCCCCAGGTCGGCCCGACCTGTTCCACCGTGACGGCGCTGGCGGAGGTGTGGGTGACGTGAGCCAGGGCCGCCGAGACATCGCTCACGACCGTTCCCGAGGTGATGTGCCCGCTCTTGCCGAGCTTCGCCTCGACCTGGATCTGCTCGTGCGTGCCGGAGCCGAGGGTCGTGATCGTGGCGCCCCCGAGTCCGTAGGGGACGATGGCAGCGCGAGCCTCGTTCACCGTGGCGCCGTTGGCGGTGACCTGCCAGGACGTCCCTCCGACGAACTCGATGTCGAAGTTGAGCCCCCGGACGGCGAGAGAGATCACTCCGGCGAGGATGATGACGCCCGAGATGGTGAACCAGAGCTTCTTGCGCCGGACGAAGTCGAACTTCGTCTGCCCGAAGTAGAGCCTCCGGAAGCCACGGACGAGGCTACGCCGTTCTGGGGCCTCCGTGCCCTCCTCCAGGCTCACCCGCCCGTCTCCTGTGAGGCGGCGAGCCCGCGGGCGACCCCGAGGTGGCGTGCCTCTGTGAAGAGCCGGTTACGCCCGAGGAGGATCACGAGCGGTCGGGTGAAGAAGTAGGCCGTGCAGACGTCTATGAGCGTCGAGAGACCGAGCATGAAGGCGAAGCCGCGCACATCTCCCACCGAGAGCCACCAGAGGATGAGGGCGCCGATGAAAGAGACGGCGTCGGCGGAGAGGATCGTGCGGTAGGCGCTCTTGAAGCCCCTGTCGACCGAGGCGCGGATCGAGCGACCTGCTCTCACCTCGTCTTTTAATCGTTCGAAATAGACGACATAGGAGTCCACGGTGATGCCGACGGAGACGATGAGCCCGGTGATGCCGGACAGGTCGAGCGTCAGTTGCGCCGAGGAGTGCCCGAGGGCCGAGATGATGGCGTAGATGAGAGCCGCCGTCGTGAGGAGGCCGAGGACGACGACGATGCCAAGAGCTCGGTAGTAGAAGATCGTGTAGATCATGACGAGGAGCAACCCGAGCAACCCGGCGAGGAGGCCGGCATGGAGCGAGGAGGCTCCGAGCGAGGGCGAGACGACCTCGGAGGTGACCTTGGCGAGCGTCACGGGCAGGGCTCCGTAATTGAGGTTGATCGCAAGGGCGTTCGCCGTCTTCGCGGTGAAGTTGCCGGTGATCTCGCCGCTGCTGCCGAAGGCGGATCCTTTGGCATCGATGACGGGCGCAGAGATGACGTCGGCGTCGAGGTCGTCGGCGACGAGCTTGTGGTAGTTCTTGTTGGCGAGGTTGTCCCAGATCGGCGTCCCCGCCTTGGTAAGGGTGAAGTTGACGATGTAGCCCTGGGTCGCCGAGTACGTCTTGGCGGCGCTGGCGATGACCTCGCCGCTCGCCTCCGAGGGGCCGAGCTCATAGCGCTCCGTCGTTCCTGGGACGGGGAGAAGCACGATCTTGTGGGGGTCGTCGAGGCGGGCTGGCGTCGTCCTGTAGTGGGCGAGCAGGGCATAGGCGCCGGGGTCGGAGTTGGTCGAGGTCGGCGCGTAGCTAGACGGGCACGCCGGCGGCGTCACGTAGCGGGCCTTCTTGGAGGACTTGGACTTCTTCGTCTTGGGCGAGGTCGTCGTCGTGGTCGAGGTGCTCGACGTCGTCGTAGTGGTGCTCGAGCCCTTCTTCGGCGAGGTGGTCGTCGTCGTAGTGGTCGTCGTCGTCTTCTTGGCAGGGCCCGTGTAGGCCGGCGCGTAGCAGAGGACGGGCCGGAAGTAGAGCTGCGCCGTCTTGCCGATCGAACTCTCGACCTGGTCGGCGTCCTTGATGCCGGGCAGCTGCACCACGACGTCGCTTCCCTGCACGTCGATGTTCGGTTGGCTCACCCCGTAGGCATCTGCCCGGGCGGTGAGGATGGCCACCGCCTCGTTCAGCTTCTCCTTCGAGGCCCCCTTTCCAGTGGCGCATCGCGTGAGGGAGTTCTTCGCCGCAGGGCAGTAGGTGACCGAGAGGCCGCCGCGCAGGTCGAGCCCCAGCAAGGGGGACCACTTAGAACCCACCACAGCGGCGAATGCGCCGAAGCACACCAGGCAGGTGAGCACGACGCTCAAGAGCAAGCCGCGCTTCATCCGCCTTCCTCGATGTCCCCCTCTTGAGTAGCCGCTTCGGGTTGCACCATCGGGGGGCCCTCGCTCGCCGGGCTCGGGTAGGGCAGCCAGTCCGAGGGGTTCACCTTGTGCTCCCCGGTGCCCTGCGAGTAGGAGCCGTCGCCGTAGGAGTCGGAGCCGTCGCCATCGGTCGTACCGGCCTCCATGTCAGAGGGGACGTCCTCCTCAGGCACCGGTTCGGGCACTCGTCTCAGTATGGCGGCGCGATCGACGAGGATCTCGACGTCAGGGGCGATCTCGACGCGGGCACGGTCACCCTCGAACCAGGTCACGCGGCCGATGATCCCCGAGGTGAGCATGACCTCGTCCCCGATCTCGATGGCTCCTCGCTCGGTCCTCACCCGTCGCGCCCGTT
>JASHRK010000173.1 GCA_030037405.1 Acidimicrobiales bacterium
ACGAGTCCTTCGCTTCGGCGCGTCTGGTTCTCTCGAATGTCGTTTCATTTGAGAATCCTTCTTCCCCGATCCGTCCCGGCTGGTCTGTTCAGACGAGCCCGTAGGTGAGGCCATAGATACCGCGACTGCGCCCGACCGCTCGTAGCCCAGGATGGGCTGGGCCTCGGTCTCCATGCCGCCCATCCACTCGTTGTTGCATGGCCCGCAGACGATCTTCAGGCGCTTTGTGAAGGGGCCGCCCGGTTGAATGATCGGTGTTCGCCGTCCTCGACGATCTGGCGCGTGCCGTCGCCCTTGATGCCCAGGTTCCTGAGCCAAATATGGAAGGACGTGCTCCTTGGTCAGCGGGCCACTCGCTCCGCAGAAAAAGCATGGCTTGACCGGTGTCACTCGACCCATCAGATGCTCTTCGCGCCATGCACGACCATGATCCCATGGGGGTGTGTCGCTCATAACCCGAGGGTCGATTCCAGACATTCAGGGTCCGCCAAGACCACGACTCTGAGGTGAGAACGCGCTGTTGAGCGGGCGTGATACCGCCTTGGTATCATCGATCTCGTGGCACTGACCGTTCGCACCGATGAGCAGATGGAACGAGCGCTTGACGCCCTCGTCGAGTCCGAGGGCGTATCGCGCCAGGAGGTGATCCGTCGCTCGGTGCTGGAGCGTTACGAGCGGAGTACGCACACCACCCGCGTCGCGGAAAGCAGGAGTCGACTCTCTGACCGATGGGGTGATGTGCTCGACCGGCTCGGAGGGGCGTGATCGAGGTCGAGTATCTCGACCTCGAAGACCTGCTCGGCATGGTGAGAGCGCTCGGGATCGGACCCGTCCGCGACGTCGGACTGCTCGACTCCGCGGAGGCAAGGCCACGGGCGAGCGCCTTCGGTGAAGACGCCTACGAGACCATCGAGTTGAAGGCGGCGGCGCTCCTGCACTCCCTTGCCGGGGATCACCCGCTCGTCGACGGTAACAAGCAGCTCGCATGGCTCGCGACGGTCGTCTTTCTCGATCTCAACGATCGCGAGGCATTGCTGAGCGACGACGATGCCTTCGAACTCGTGACGGATGTGGCTAGCAGGGCGACTTCCGATCTCGAAGAGATCGCGACACGACTGCGATTAGTCGACCGCGAGGCGTAGGACTGACCGCTTCCGCAACGCCTGCATTCATCCGACCTGCAGCTCGAGAAGGCGACGGAGTGCGTATCGGTCTCGACTACGCTTGGAAGCTCACCGCGTCAGGAGTTGGCAGTGATAACCAAGGCAGTGCACGTTCCTTACACCGTCGAAGAGGACGAAGACGGGGTGTGGTGCGCGCACGCGCAACTGCGACCGAGCGTTGGCGCGAACGGTGAGGGTGCGACACGCGAGGAGGCGGTCGACGATCTGCGTGAGGCTCTCTCGGGCTTGATTGCCGAGTTCGGAGTTCCAGACGAGTTGACGGTGACGGTGGACGTGGCTTGATGCCCGAAATGCCCGCTGTTGCCGGCCAACGGGTCGTGCGGGCACTGGAGAGAGCGGGCTTTTTCAGTCGCTCGGATTACCGGCAGCCACTATGTCCTGCGTCACCCCGACGGCCGTGGTACGACCGTCCCCGTACATCAAGGTCGTGATGTCGCGAAGGGGACGTTACGCAGCATCCTCGCCGATACCCGGTTGACCATCGAGGAGTTGCGCGAGTTCTTGTAAACGGCGCCGCTCGGAACGTGCTCGCACTCCGGCGGTCTCCTCTACGGCGCGTGTCCCGGCCGCCGATGGTCGTCGATGAACTTCCAGAGGTGACCTCTCTGAGAAACCCTTCCGCGTCGGCTTTCTGCGAGAAGGTCTCGGAGAGCTGCCGCCCGAGCCGGTCGCGGTAGCGGGCTCGGTAGTTGCCACTGCGCTTCTCGATGAACCCCATCTCTTTTACAGCTGCACACGCTTGAGAGCGGACAGTTCATACTCCTTGTAGGCGGACATCGAAGTCCTCGCTGACGGACAGCAGATTTCCTCGTCGGCGGACAGCAGATGTCCCAACCATCCACCACTTGGGCCCTCCCGGGGGCTTGGTTCGCGACGCCATGTCACAACCAAGACCCCACAAGGAGGGACCAGTGGCCAAGCATGACAGGGAGATCATGGAGATCCTGGAAGCCTTCGACCTGACCGGCTGTGCGCACTCTGCGGCACAGCTGGTGGGCGTTGATCCGAAGACGGTGGCCCGTTACGTAGCCACCCGAGACCAGGGAGGCAACCCCTTCGCCACACCGACCCGCTCGAAGCTCATCGACGAGTACCTGGAGAAGATCGAAGAGCTGGTGGAACGCTCGACGGGCAAGATCCGTGCCGACATCGTCCACCGCGACCACATCGTGCCCATGGGGTTCGCCGGCGACGAGCGGACCACCCGCCGGGCGGTCGCCGCGGCCAAGGCGTCCTACTCGGCCGGGCACCGGCGCACCTACCGGCCCTGGATCCCCGAGCCGGGCATGTGGGCCCAGTTCGACTGGGGGGAGGGCCCGAGGGTGTCCGGCCGGCGCACCTCCCTGTTCTGTGGCTGGTTGGCCTGGAGCCGCTACCGGGTGGTGCTCCCCACGTGGGACAAGACGCTCCCCACAGCGCTTGCCTGCATCGGCACGATGCTGCGCACGTTGGGGTCCGCACCGACCTACCTGCTGACCGACAACGAGCGGACGGTCAGCGTCGACCACGTCTGCGGACTGGCGGTGCGCCACCCCGAGATGGTGTCCGCCGGGCGCTACTACGGCCTGAGCGTGGTGACCTGTGTCCCCTACGACC
>JASHRK010000174.1 GCA_030037405.1 Acidimicrobiales bacterium
GTCGAGCGGCTGCTGCCAAGGCGGCTCCAGCACCAGGTGAAAGCGCTCCGGACTGCTGCCCTCCTGCTCGTGCGCCCGAGCGAACCGGTCCCTGCCGCCGAGCTCGCCCCGCTCGCAGAGGCTTGCGCCGAGCATCAGCTCGTCCACTTCGCCTACGTAGCCCGCAACGCTCGACGCACTGCGCGCCGCGTCGAGCCCTATCGTCTCGTCGCGACGCCGCGACGCTGGTACCTCGTCGCCTTCGACCTCGACCGGCAGGACTGGCGCACCTTCCGGGTCGACCGGTTGAAGGGCGTACTTGTCACAGGGCATACCTTTGCGCCCCGACGCCTCGACGACCCGGAGCAGCTCGTCCGGGCGGCCTTGAACTCGGTGCCCTACCGATACCGGGCCGAGGTCCGTGTCGCCGCGCCACGAGAGGAGGTGTCACGCCGGGTAGCGCCCAACGTAGGCATCGTCGAACCCGCCGGCCGGGAGTCGCTTCTGCGGATCGGCGCCGACAGCGTGGCTTGGCTCGCGAGCTACCTCATCGAGATGGACCTGCCGTTCGAGGTCGTCGCTCCGTCCGAGCTGAGGGCCCAGTTCCACGACATGGCCGTCCGGCTTGCCGAGAGCCATCGGAGTCGATAACGAGAGCGGTGAGGTCTCTCGACGTTCGCGGCACATCATTCGGTCGCCCTCACCGATACCCTGGCGGAGCTCCTCGCTCCGTGACGCTCTTGGCCTCGGCAACCAGCTGCGCCTTCTGCTCGGCGGCCTCCGCAAGGTAGCGGTCCCCGTTTCGGATCGGGCTCATGGCAAAGGCGAGGGCGATGGCGGCGCTGAGCACGCCGATCGCCGCGTAGACCGTTGTGACACTGGTGGCATCGATCGCCGCCGCCCCGGCGATCGCCCCGAGCGGGATAGCCGACCAGGCGAGCACCTGCGCCACGCTCACCACCCGGCCGAACAGCTGGGGCGGCACGATCGCCTGCCGTAAGGCGCCGGTGTTTATGTTCAGCAGCAGCCCGAACCCGGACGAGGCGCCCCAGAGAACGAGCGCCGCCGGGTAGGAGTGGATCAGACCCATCGCGGTCAGCGCGAGGCCGGAGACGACGAGAGCGCCGAGGGCGGTGACCGCGAACGACAGGCGCCGGCGAATCGGCCCTGCCGCCAGGCTCACGACCACGATCCCGGCGGCACCGCATGCGAACAGGAACCCCACCTCGGAGTTCGAGGCGTGGAGCGCTCGCTTGGCGAAGAGCACGAGCTCGGCGCTCGCCGTCGAGTAGACGAGGTTGATAAGGGCCATCATGACGGAGATCGACCGGAGCACCGGCTGGCGCCAGACGTAGCCGAGTCCCTCTCTGACGTCGGCAAGAAGGCTGCGCAGGAGCGACCCTGCCCGGGCCACTGGCTCGATCCCGGCGTTGAAGCTCCGCCGGATGGTCGCGAGACAGCCTGCCGACACCAGGAAGGAGGCCGCGTCGAAGAACAGCAGCTGAGCCACCGGCACGAAGACCACCAGCAGCCCGGCAAGGGTGGGACCGAGGATCGGCCCGACGTTGTTCGTCGCCATGATGCGAGCGTTGGCGGTCACCAGTTCCTCCTCGCCAACGAGAGCCGGGATCGCCGCGAACTCCCCGCAGGTGAACAGGATGCCGAGCGTCGACTGGACGAAGGTCACCACGTAGATCTCCCACACCGCGAGCACGCCGAGGACCGACAGGACCGGCAGCACTGCGATCACACCGGCACGAGCAAGGTCGGTGCGCAGCATCATCTTCCTGCGGTCGACGCGGTCCATGACAGCGCCCAGCACGAGCCCGAAGAGCAGGTACGGCACGAAGTTCGCCACCGTCGTGATGGCCAGGTTCGTCGCCGAGTGGGTGAGCTTGAACACCAAGAGCGGCATGGCGAAGGTAGTAAAGGAGCTGCCCAGCTGGGAGACCGTCTGGCCGCTGAAGTACAGCCAGAAGTCACGCCCCAGTCGCCCGCCCGAGCCGCGAGCGCGATCGAGCAGGCCCTTCGACCCAGTCGCTTCAGTCCGCTCGCTCGAGATAGAAGACCGTAGCTTGGTCGTCTTCGTCAGTGAGCGGACGTCCCACTACCCCGCCAGCGAGAGAAGCCTCAGATAGCCTCTTCGGCAGGTCGGGAGAGGCGGGCGCTCCACTTCTCCTCGATGTGGCCGTAGCGCCAGACGAGCATCGCCACCGCCCAGGTGACGACGAACATCCCGACGATCACGAACCCGGCGGTGTTGATGTTGAAGTTGTACATGAAGCCCCAGAAGCCGTGGTGCTGGCTGAGCCCGTGGATCTCCATCGGGAAGATGCCGAGAGTCTCGATGCCGCCGATGAAAAAGCAGATCGCCACCGAGAGCCCGGTGATGGCGAGGTTGTAGTACACCTTGCGTACCGGGTTGAAGAACGCCCAGCCATAGGCGAGGTTCATGAAGATGCCGTCAGTCGTGTCCATGAGGCTCATGCCGGCCGTGAACAGGATCGGTAGGCAGATGATGGCGTACCAGGGGATGTGGCGCGAGGCATAGAGGGCCGTCGTGGCAAGGAGGGCCACCTCCGTGGCGGTGTCGAAGCCCATCCCGAAGACGACGCCGACCGGGTACATCTGCCACTCCTTCGTGATCGAGCGCAGCCAACGACCGAAGAAGCGATAGAAGAAGCCCCGGTTCTGCAGTTGGCGCTCGAGCTCCTCCTCGTCGTACTCGCCCCGGCGCATCGAGCGGAAGACCCGCATTATGCCGGCGAGGACGATCAAGTTGAGCAGGCCGATCAAAAAGAGGAAGGCCGCCGAGACGACGGTCCCGAATATCCCCCCGAAGGTCTCGAGCCCGGAGTGGTTGTTCGAGACGGCTCCGAAGACGACCTTTTCGGCGATGATGATGCCGACGCCGATGGCGACGACGATCGTCGAGTGGCCCATCGAGAAGAAGTACCCGAAAGCAAGGGGCCTCGGTTTGTCGGTCCCCTGTCGCTCGTTCATCACCTTCCGGGTGGTGTTGTCGATCGCCGAGATGTGGTCGGCGTCGAAGGCGTGGCGGAGCCCGAGGGTGTAGGCGAGCACGCTCACCCCGATTCCGAGGCCCTTGTAGTGCGCCGGCACCACGAAGGCGATGAAGACGAAGAAACCGAGCGCGTGGAGGGCAAGGATCGTCCCGTACATGGCGATCGTCCGCGTCTTCTCGACCGGGCTCAAGGCAGCGAAAGAGACCCTCAGCATGTCCCTTGCCCGCATCGGCTCGACTGACGTCGGAGTCGCCATGGCCATCCCTCCCGTCTTCACATCGTTCCTCGGAGAGCCTGGCATAGTTGCGACCTGGCCGCAAGTGGTTGCTGACTGCATCAAGTGCCGAGTACCGTAGGTGCCGTGGCACGTGTTGCCGAGAACGGCCGAGCACGAAATGCCAAGGCTGTCGACGAGGCACTTCAGCTCTTTCGTGCTCGTGGCGGCCGTGTCACGACGGCGAGGCGGCTAATCCTCA
>JASHRK010000175.1 GCA_030037405.1 Acidimicrobiales bacterium
AGCTTCGCCCCTCGCTGCATCGATGCCCAGGACGTCTGCAGGACGGTGGCGCCTGAGCTCTACCCTTTCGGCGCCGGCTCCGTGCGCTGTCTTGCCTACTCCGCCTCGACGAGCGAGCTATGGCCCACTCCCCCTTCTACCGAAGACTGGCGCCGCCGGGGGGACAGCGTCAGCGCCCTCAGGCCCGCTGCAGCCGAGCCGCCGAGCGAGCCTCTCCTCGACTTGCGCGAGGTCGAGGTGCACTTCGGCCTCGCCCGGCAGGGTCTCTTCGGCAAGGCTAAGCCGCCCGTCCGGGCCGTCGACGGGGTGAGCCTCACCCTCGAGCGAGGTCACATCCTCGGAATCGTCGGCGAGTCCGGATCGGGCAAGACGACCCTCGGCGAGACGGTCGTGAGGCTGCTCTCACCGACAGGCGGGAGGATCCTCTTCGCAGGCGAGGACGTGACCCGCATGTCGGCGCGCAAGACCCTGGCCTTCCGCCGCCGAGCCCAGATGATCTTCCAGAACCCATACTCGAGCCTCTCTCCTCGCATGCAGGTCGGCGCCCAGCTGATCGAGCCCTACGAGATCCACCACGTCGCGAAGAGCGCCCGCCGCCACGTCGACGAGCTGCTGAGCGCAGTCGATCTCCCGCCAACACTGCGCTCGGCCTATCCGGGCCAGCTATCGGGCGGGCAGGCACGGCGCGTCGGCATCGCCCGGGCCCTCGTGCTCGAGCCCGACCTCGTGGTGGCGGACGAGCCGACGGCGGGGCTCGACGCCTCTGCCGCCGCGGGGACGATGAACCTCCTGACCGACCTCCGGGAGCGGATGGGTCTCACGGTCGTGCTCATCAGCCACAACCTTTCCCTCGTGACGACGTCTGCCAACGAGGTCTGCGTCATGTACTTCGGTGAGATAGTCGAGCGCGGGAGCACGGCGACGGTCATGGCAACCCCTGCCCACCCCTACACAAAGGCGCTACTCGAGCTCGCTCCCGACCCCGAGCGGGCGTCGCGGCTCGTCCGGCGACGCCTCCTCGTGCCCGGCGAGATACCGAGCGCCGACGCTCCTCCGACGGGCTGCCGCTTCCACCCCCGCTGCATGTACGCGCAGGACATCTGCCGGGAGGTCACGCCCGTCCTCGCCTCACTCGAGGCACCGCCGGACGGCGGCAGCGCCAGCAGCGACGGCAGCGACGGCGCCGGCAGCGCCGGCAGCGACGGCGGCAGCAGGCAAGCGGGCGCCATCGTCCACGAGGCGGCGTGCCACTTCGCCAAGGAGGTGCTGGCGGGGGTTCTCTCGGCCACGAGTGGAGCGACCCCGGCGGCCCTCGACCCGGCAGCGGCGCCATAAGCCGCCCGAGACATGGCGAGAGATTCGCTGCTTCAGCGCATCGAGTCGCGGGTGTCGTCGCTCCAGCTGAAGATGGCGACCCTGTGCCATTTCGCTCCGGAATCGCTCGTCGCGTAGAGGTAGCTGTCGCCCGTGTCCTTCGGACCGGCTAAGAGGACCCAGGCGTTCTCCGGGTCGAGTCCTATCGTCGCCAGCCACTGGTCGTCGACCGGCAGCCGGTCGAGAGACGACGCCGTTTCTTGCTGGCTGCCCGGGAACCGATGGGTCTTCCAGTGAAGCCCTCCGTCTCCGGTTACGTCAAAAGCGAGGCCGCCGAAGTCCTCGTTGTCGAAGGTCAACCACGCCGTCGTCAGAGACGGAGCCGAAAGCGGCCCGGCGGTCTCCCAGGGCCCAGGCACAGCTGGCACTGTCTCGGGCCCACCTGGCGGAACGGCTACCTCCGGTCGGGCAAGCTTCGGTTTCCGAGGGCCGTTCGACCGGAGCACGTCGAGCCAAGACCTGCCGCCGTCCAAGCTTCGTAACAGGTCGTAAGCGATCGGTACCCCTTGCATGTCGGCTGGTCCCGCGGCCTGGTCGACGACCACCCAAGCTGCGTCCCCACGGCAAGCTGCGATCATCACCCCTCCTCCGGGCCTGCCAGGCTCGGCGGCAGCCGGGAAAACCCGTGCGGACAGGGCAACCCGCCAGTGACGGTCGCCGGCGGCGCTGACGAGCAGCACGTCACGATGAGCTCGCGTGGCGACCACCCAAGCGACACCGCTCGGACTGAAGCAGACATCTCCCGCCTGATCGAGGTCGCCGAGGAGGGGGGAGGTCAGCGAGTAGCCGGAGGGGAGCCGCAGGGCATGCCAGCTCGCTCCGGCGTCGGAGGTGATGAACACCACCTGGCCAACCTGGGCTGCCCCGGCCCTTGCCGACCAGAACTCGACCTGCCCTACCTTTCCAGCCACGGGCGGAAGCATCGGACGCCAGTTCGCTCCTCCGTCCAAGGTGCGCAAAAGCTCGCCGTTGGCGACGACAAAGCCGACCCGGTCGTCGAGGAAGTCGACGTCGGTCACCGGCTCAAGCGGTCCGAGCCGCCTCACCCAGGAGCGGCCAGCGTCCCTCGAGGTAACGAGGCCGGCTCCACCGGCAGCGACGGCGAAGTGAGACCCGACAACGTCGACCGTCGATATCGCGTCGGTCATCGTCGACCAGGCCTCTATCTCGGGAGCGGACACCGAGACTGCTTCCGGAGTCCACGCACGGCCGCCGTCGCCGGTGCGCATTGCGGCGACAAGGCCGCTTCCGAGAACGAAACCGTCAGAGGGAGATGTGAAGGAAGCGGGCTCGCCAGCCGAGCTGAATGGCGAGCGGCTGAATGTCCAAGTGCGTCCGCCAGTCGTTGTCTCGACGAGCCCTCCAGGGGCTGTAACGACCCAGTCGCTCGCGTCAACGGGGTCGAACCAGTCTGCCGGCGTGCTCTGGAGGGGAGCCGCCCGAGAATCGACAACGCCGGCGATACGCCATGTCCGTCCCATGTCGAGCGACCGCTCGACGACTAGGCGGGAGCGACCGAGAGACACCGGGACGAGGACGCTCACGCCTGCTCGCGACCGCACGACATACGGGGCGCCGACGTCGGTGCCGCCCTTGTCGAGGACGTCCCAGCGGCCCCATCCCTCCTGCGGGGAGGGAAGGCGCGTTGAGATCCAGCGACTCCCACCGTCATCGGTGCGCCAGAGGACGGGCCGGGCTATCCCATGCTCGCAGGCGCCCTCTGTGAACAAGCCGATCCGGGCACTTGCGAAGACAAGGTGCGGCGGGCTGAAGACCGGGCAGGCGCTGCTGTCGTAGGCGCCGATGTCGTGGCCCTGCAACGGGAGCGCGGCCGTGGGCAACTTGGTCCAGGTGTGCCCGCCGTTTCTGGTCCTCCACCAGAGCATCGTGAGCGACTGCTCGGAGGTCGAATTGATGTTGGTGCCCACTCCGAGGAGCCAGCCGTGGCGGGGGCTCGAGAAGAAGATCTGATCGAAGAGGATGGTGCAGCAGGTCGTCAGGTCGCCCGGGAGGGGGCGGCTCCGCCACCAGTGCCTCCCGCCGTCACTCGTCCCGAGGACCGTAGTCGTCTCGCCGTTCCCGCCGCCGTGCTCGACTTGGTCGACCGCCCACGCATTGGCGGTGCCGAGGAAGTAGCTCGCCACGAGGCCGAAACTTCGCCTCTGTGGGGGCAGAACTACGTGCCAGTCTCGCCCGTCGTCGGCGCTTCGCAGCACCACGCCAGCCCCACCTTCGACGTTGAACGACCAGACGACACCGTGGCCTGTAGCGAGTAGGCCCGCGGCACCGGCGGCGGCCTTGGCGTGCGATGACCTCGCTCGAAGCCCAGGAGCTGCGCAACTCGCCACGACGAGCAACAGGGCCACCGCGCCGGCTCCGGCGAGAGGCCGCTGTCGCCGGAAGAACCTTGTCGCGATCATTCGCCTGCCAGCGGTCGTCGCCGCGCCGCGACCTAACCACCTCGTCATGCCGCTCATCTCGATAGTCAATGACGCCTGGCATCTCCCCGCTGTTGCATCGATCTGCAGCGCCTGAGGGAATCGAGCCAGCGCGACGTCGAGGCGGGATCAGCTGATACGGACCCTCGGGTCCAAGAGTGCGTAGACGACGTCGACGACAGTGTTCATGAACACGATGAATACCGCCGCGAGGAGGACGACGGCCGCGACGACGGGTAGGTCCCCGTTGAATAACGCATCGAGCGAGAGCTCACCGAGGCCGGTCAGGCCGAAGACGCGCTCGGTGACGATCGCCCCGGCGAGAAGCGTACCGACGTCGATTCCGAGCTGAGTGATGATCGGTGTGAGCGCCGCCCGAACGCCGTGCTTGTAGATCACCGTTCGCCTCGAGAGACCCTTTGCGCGGGCGGTCCTGATGTAGTCCTCACCGAGGGTGTCGAGGAGTGAGCTGCGTATGAGGCGCGTGTAGACGGCAGCCTGAGCAAGGGCGAGAGTGAACCACGGCAAGATGAGATGGACCGCCCATTGCACCGGGCTCTGGGTGAGCGGGACGTAGCCGGCGGCCGGAAACCAGTGAAGACCTGCTTCGGTCAGGTAGTAGAAGAGCACGAGCAGGAGGAGGACGCCGAGGACGAAGAGCGGCATCGAGAGAAACGTAAGCGCGAAGAGCGTTCCCGCTCTGTCGCGCACCGTCCGTGGATGCGTCGCCGACATGATGCCGATCGAGATCCCGATGATCAGCCACAAGATGGCAGCGCCGACCACGAGCGAGGCGGTCACCGGGAAAGCCCGGCTGATCTCTCGCATGACCGGCTCCTGGTTCTGGAAGTCGAGGCCGAAGCTCCCGTGCGCGAGGTCGACGAGATAGTGCCAGTACTGGTACCAGAAGCCGTGGATGAGCCCGAGACGGATCTCGGCGTTCTTGATCGCCGCCGGGCCAGCCTGCTTCCCGGCAAAGCGCGCCGCCAAGCTCCCGGCACTGCCCGCGAAGAATGTGACGAAAGTTGCGAGAGTGATCAGGAGCACGACCAAGACGAGGTACACGATGCGGCGGAAGAGGAAGGTGAGGATCATCTCGTCTTGCCACCGAGCAGGTTCGAGCGGCCATGGCGCGGATCGAGCGCGTCGCGCAAGCCGTCCCCGAGAAGGTTGAACGCCAGGGTGGTGAGGAACAGCGCGACGCAGGGGAACACAAGCATCCACCAGGCGATCGTGTAGAGATCGCCGTTTTGCGCCTCGGCGATCATGTTGCCCCATGACGCGGTCGGCGGTTGGATCCCAAGCCCTAGGTAGGACAAGGTTGCCTCGAGCACGATGTTGACCGGGATGAGGAGGGTCGCGTAGACGACGGCGAGAGCGATCAGGTTCGGCGTGATGTCGACGAACATGATCCGAAGATTGCTCGAGCCGGCAGCACGAGCGGCTTCGACGAACTCGCGCTCACGCAAAGCGATCACCTGGCCGCGCACCAGCCTGCCAATGAGCGGCCACTCGAAGAAGGCGATCACGAGGAGGATGAGGGTGAGGCTGGGACCGAATCGGGCTACGAGCGCAAGGGCAAAGAGCAGGATCGGGAAGGCAAGGAGTATGTCCATAAAGCGCGCGATGAACGCATCGAGCATCCCGCCGTAGTAGCCGGAGATGAGACCGGCCGCGACTCCAAGCACCGTCGCGAGAACCGTCGCTCCGACACCGACCTCGAGCGAGACGCGGGCGCCGTAGATGAGCCGGGAGAGCACGTCGCGGCCAAGGTCGTCGGTACCGAGGAGGAAGGTACGCGAGGGTGGGACGGGGTGGCCGAAGATCGTGAGCCCGATGTTGGGGTACTCCGTGTTCGGGCCGTGGCCGATGAGCCAGGTCAGCACGGGCGCGAACACGCCGACGAGACAGATGAAGATGACGAAACCAAGCGCGGCCATGCTGACCTTGTCCCGCCGCAGCCGCGCCCAGGCGAGGCGCATGGGAGTACGACCTCGGATGTCCGGTTCGTCGTCCGCAATACCGAACTCGGTGTCTATGCCGAGGAGGATGTCAGCCGTGCTCGCGCTCATGAGGTCACCGGCGCTGCACTGGTCGCTGGCTTGTCTTGGAGCACACCGTCGCTAGAGCTGTTCGCATCCCCCCAGGCCGCCGAGGCAAGCGTCTCGCCCGCCCGGACCGGGAAGTGGCACGCCACCACGCGACCTTCGCTGTCGCCCCCCAGGTGGCGAAGCGAGGGCTCTTCGACCGAGCAGACCTCCTGAGCTTTCGGGCAGCGGGGATGGAAGCGACAACCAGAGGGCGGATTGACCGGAGAGGGCACTCCGCCTGAGAGAAGCACCCGCTCGCGACGCTCCCCGCCGGCGGCAACCTCGGCCACAGGGATCGCTGAGAGAAGCGACGCCGTATAGGGATGCCGGGCGCGCTCGTAGATCGCCTCGACGGGGCCCATCTCGACGATCTTTCCGAGGTACATGACGGCCACCCTGTCGCTTACATGACGGACGACCGACAGGTCATGGGCGATGAACACATAGGTCAGGCGGAGCTGCGACTGGAGGTCCTCGAGGAGGTTGAGGATCTGTGCCTGGATGGAGACGTCGAGAGCCGATACCGGCTCGTCGCAGACCACTACCTCGGGGTTGAGCGCCAGCGCCCGAGCGATGCCGATGCGCTGGCGTTGGCCCCCGGAGAACTCCGCCGGGAAGCGGTTGAAGTGCTCGGGGCTGAGCCCGACAAGCCTCATGAGATCTTGCACCCGGGACGCGCGCTCGGCCCCCGAGCAGACTTTGTGGATGGCAAAGGGGTCGCCGATGATCGAGCCGACGCGCCGACGCGGGTTGAGCGAACCGTACGGGTCCTGGAAGACCATCTGCAGCTGGCGTCGCAGCAGCCGGGTCTCCCGTGGGCTGAGCGACGACAGGTCACGCGATACGAACTCGACGCGCCCCGAGGTGACGGGAAGCAAGCCGGTCATGAGACGAGCGAGCGTCGACTTGCCGCACCCGCTCTCGCCAACCAGTCCGAGGGTCTCGCCCTTTCGAACGTGCAGGCTGATCCCGTCGACTGCGCGAACGCTCTGGCCGCGCTGACCAGCGAAGGCCCCGCCCTTGACGGGGAAATGCTTCACGACGTCTGTGAGCTCGAGGACGATCTCGCCCTCCGCGACGCCCTCAGCCGAGAGACCGGGCTCGGCCGACACCTGGACCGGCGCCGTCGTAGCAGCCTCACCCGGCGGCTCCGCAGCTCCGTCAGCCTGCGATGTGGTGGTCTCTGCCGTCGAGCCGGGCGCCGAAGCGCCAGGGAGCCCCTCTCGCAACGTCGTGCCGTCGTCGGGAAGCAAGCACGCCGAGAGATGGCCGGGAGAGTTGCCGACCGGTCTCAGCGGAGGTGGAGCGACGAGGCACTCCTCGTGAGCAGCCGGGCAGCGCGGGGAGAAAGGGCACCGCGTCGCCGCCCTGAGGGACGAGGGCGGGTTGCCCTTGATCGGTCGAAGACGATCTGATCGCGCGGCATGGCTCGGGATCGAGTCGAGCAATCCCTTCGTGTAGGGGTGATGAGGCTCCGTGAACGTCGCAGTCACGGTGGAACGCTCCATCGTCCGACCGGCGTACATCACCACTACCTCGTTCACGAAGTCGGCCACTACACCAAGGTCGTGAGTGATGAGGATGATCGCGGTGCCGAACTGAGATTGCAGATCGGCCAGGAGCTCGAGGATCTGAGCCTGCACGGTGACGTCGAGGGCGGTCGTCGGCTCGTCGGCGATGATGAGCGACGGGCGTAGGGCGAGGGCCATCGCGATCATCACCCTCTGGCGCATGCCACCAGAGAACTGGTGCGGGAAATCTCGGGCGCGACGCGAAGGGTGCGGGATCCCGACCAGGTCGAGGAGCTCGACGGCGCGGCCATCCGCCTCTCTTCGCGACGCGTCGGAGTGGGCACGGATCGCCTCGGCGATCTGCTTGCCAACGCGGTAGAGGGGATGGAGGCTCGTGAGCGGATCCTGGAAGATCATCGCGATGCGCGCGCCGCGAATCGACTGGAGCTGGCTCTCGTCGAGCTCGAGCAGGTCCATCCCTTCGAACTCAGCCTGTCCGCTGACGCGCGCACCCGGGCTCAGCCCGAGGATTGCCTGTGTCGCGACCGACTTGCCCGAGCCCGACTCGCCGACAATCCCCATCGTCTGACCCCGTTCGACCGAGAACGAGAGCCCTTGGACTGCTTCTACGATCCCGTCGTCGGTCGCGAAGGAGACACGCAGGTCCTGTACGTCCAAGAGCGCCACGCTCGTCCCCTCTTTGTCAGTGGGCGTGCAAGCCGGTGCGCTTAGCCATCACCCATTCTTCAACCAGAGATTGGTGATGTCGACGTACTCGAGGAACCCGTTGTAGGTAGCACCCTCGACATCCTTCCCGATGTACTGCGGCTCGGCGTCGTAGATGAGGGGGATCCAGCCGGGGTTCTTCGTCATGACGTAGTTGTCGAGGGCGGCCCAGTCCTTGGCCGCCGCCGCGACGCTCGGAGCCTTCAAGGCGCTCGCGATCGCCGAGTTGACGTGCGGGTCGTTGTAGTCGCCGTAGTCGTCCGAGCCGGGGCCGTACAGGGTCCCGTTGAAGAGCGGGTCGAAGAACGACTGAGCACCGTTCCCGTCCCAGTCAGGGAACCAGAGGCCGATCGCGAGGTCCCAGTGCGCCTTGTTCGCCGGCGTCTCCAGGTAGTCGAAGTACCCACCGAGCGAGGGCTGCTCGACGAGCTTCAGCGTCACGCCGGCCTTGGCAAAGTCTGACTCGAGCGCAGTCGCCTGAGCGGGCATCGGGTCATTGTTCGCGTACGCAAGGGTCAGCGTGAGCCCGTGGGGATAGCCGGCCTTCTTCAGCATCGCCTTGCACTTCGAAGAGTTGCCCTCGTTGTCCGTGGTCGGATACGGGTCGATCTCCTTGTAACCGACCATCTGGGGCGAGAGGATCTGGTTCGATGCGACGTTGGTGATCGGGCCTCCGCTCACCTGGACGATCTGCCGCTTGTCGACGCAGTACTCCAAGGCCTGGCGGACGGCAGTCTTTTGCAAAGCACCGCCATCCTTCGTGCTCTTCATGTTGAACACGAGATAGGTGATCCCACCAACGAAGACGTCGACGAAGTCCTTGTTGTGGCTAAGCCCCTCTACCTCAGCCGGCGGGACCGTCGTGTCCCACTCGAGGTCGGCTGTCCCGGTCTCGAGCTGCTGCTGGACCGTCGTCGCGTTCTCGCCCTCGGTGATCGTGATCTCCTTCAGA
>JASHRK010000176.1 GCA_030037405.1 Acidimicrobiales bacterium
GACCAAGCCGTGCGCGTGTGGAACTGGCACATGCTGAGCGAGACGACGGCGACGGACGGCCTCGCCAACGCCATCGTCGGCACCTTCGTGCTCCTCGCCGGCGTGCTGGTCATCGCAGGCGGGGTCGGGATCTGCTGCGGCATCTACATCGCCGAGTGGGCGCCCCGCCGTACGCGCGTCGTCCTGCGGGGCGCCTCGGAGGTGCTCTCGGGGGTGCCCTCGATCGTCATCGGCTACGTCGGCTACGTCGCTCTCGTCGTCGGTCTCCACTGGGGGTACTCCCTCCTCGCGGCCGTGATCGCTCTCTCGGTGCTCGTCGTCCCCTACGTGACGAAGTCGACGGAGGTCGCCCTGTCGCAGGTGCCGACGAACTACCGCGAGGGGGCGGAGGCGCTCGGGATGAGCGAGGGGCAGGTGATGCGCAAGATCGTCCTCCGCTCGGCCATGCCTGGGATCTCGACGGGGCTCATCATCGCCCTTGCCATCTCGATCGGCGAGACGGCGCCCCTTCTCTACACGATGTCGTTCTCGAACGGCTATCCGAACGGGCACCTCACCCACTCGACGATGGGATATCTCACCTACGTCGCCTACATCTTCTGGGACGAGCCGAGCCCGGCGGACCAGAACCTCGCCCACGCCGCCGTGCTCGTACTAGTGGTCCTCGTGCTCGCCCTCATCCTCCTCGGCCGTCTCGTCGTCCGCGTCACGCAGCGGCACGCCGAGAGCCGCAAGTGAGCCCGTGACCTGAGCGCCGAGGCTCCCGCCATCCCGAGCGGCGGCGTGCCATGGCGGAGCCGCCACGAGAAGCCGTGAGTTGCCCGGCCGCGGGCCGCGCCCGCTATAATGCTTGCTAGCAAGCAACTAGTAGGCAGGAGCGGCATGGGAGAAGGCGCGGGCGAAGCGAGAGCGGTCGGTGTGGAGGAGCTGAGCCCGGCCCGCCTACGGACTGCCGTCTTCCGCCTCTCGCGCCGTCTCCGCCCGACGGCGGCTGCCGGGTCGCTCACCACGACCGAAGTCGACGTTCTCGTCGCCGCCGAGCGTCGTGGCGAGGCGAGGATGTCCGAGCTGGCGGCCTTCGCCGGCCTCAACCCGACGATGCTCTCGCGCGTGGTCGCCCGGCTCGAGGAGCTGCGCCTCGTGAGCAAGATGCCGGGCGAGGAGGACCGGCGCGTCTCGATCGTGCGAACGACGACGGCGGGCCGGCGCCTCCTCGAGCGGGTGAGAGCGGAGCGCACCGACGCCCTCTCGCGCCTCGTCAACGAGCTCGATCCCGCCGACCGGGAGGCCCTCGCCGCAGCGCTGCCCATCCTCGAAGGGCTGGGCGAGCGGCTGAGCGAGCTCGAGGCACCGCGGGGCGCAAGGCGATGAACCCGATCTCGACCCTGCGGGAACGTACCTTCTCAGCTCTCTCGGTCCCCAACTACCGCCGGTACTTCTTCGGCCAGTCGACCTCGCTCATCGGCACCTGGATGCAGTCGGTGGGCCAGTCGTGGCTCGTCTACACGCTGACCCACTCGAGCACCGCCATCGGCGAGGTCCTCGCCTTCCAGACGCTCCCGGTCCTCCTCCTCGGCCCCTACGGGGGGGTCATCGCCGACCGGGTCGACAAGCGACGGCTCATGGTCGTGCTGCAGGCGATGATGGGCGTCCAGGCGCTCGTGCTCGGCGTCCTTTGCGTCATGCACGTGGAACGTTTCTGGGAGGTGTGCCTCCTCGCCGTCGTGCTCGGCCTCAACAACACCTTCGAGAACCCGTCCCGGCAGTCCTTCGTCCTCGAGATGGTCGGGAAAGACGAAGTGAGAAACGCAGTCAGCCTCAACTCGACCATGGTGAACGCGGCACGAGCCGTCGGTCCGGCGATCGCCGGCTTCGTCATCGCCGTCGCCGGAGTGGGGGTCTGCTTCCTGCTCAACGCAGCCAGTTTCGTCGCCGTCGTGTACTCGCTCGTCTCCATGGACAAGAGCACCCTGCAGCCGAGCCCGCCCGCCAGGCGCGCCAAGGGACAGCTGCGCGAGGGTTTCCGCTATGTCGCCCGCAGGCCACGGCTCGGTGTGCCGCTCTTGATGATGGGCATCGTCGGGACGCTTGCCTACGAGTTCCAGGTGTCCCTCCCCGTCGTGGCGAAGCAGACCTTCCACGGGGGCTCCGAGACCTACGGCTTCCTCACGGCCGCCATGGGTTTCGGCGCCATCTTCGGCGGCCTCGTCACGGCGACCCGCGGCCGTACCGGCCTTCGCCCCCTCGTCATTGCCGGCGGCGGCTTCGGGGTCGCCATCCTCCTTGCCTCCGTCTCGCCGGCGCTTGCGCTCGAGCTCGTGGCGCTCGCTCTGGTCGGTTACGGGAGCGTCTCGTTCCTCGCCACCGGCAACTCGACGCTCCAGCTCGAGGCCGAGCCCTCGATGCGCGGCAGGGTCATGGCGCTCTGGGCGGTGGCGTTCATGGGCTCGACGCCGGTGGGCGGGCCGCTCATCGGTTGGATAATCGCCGTCGCCAACGCCCGCGTCGGCCTGGCTGTCGGTGGCATGTCGTGCCTGGTCGCCGTGGGGCTCGGCGCCTTCGCAATGCTGCGGCAGAGGCGTGGGGAAGCCGCCGCGGAGCCCGCGGCCGAGGTTCCCGCCGGCGCGGTGCCCGACGTGCCGGTCGAGCTCGGGCTCGCAGCCGAGGGGGACTGAGTGCCGGACTTCAGGGCGCATCGCCTGTCCGGCGCCCCGATTGCGCTACAACGTCAACCATGAGCGTCGCCCGGTCCAGCGTACGAGGGGGGGTGCCGACGGCCGGGCGCCTCGTCTGGGAGCTCAGGAGGGACGGGCGCGAGAGGGCGCCTCGCCTCTCGCGCCGGCCCGATTCCCTCGCCGTCGAGGAGCCGCTCGAGATCCGGGTGACGGCCCCCACCTCCCCCTCCCTCCCGGCGGAGAAGATGACGGTCACCATGCGCACGCCCGGCAGCGACTTCGAGCTCGCCGTCGGCTGGCTCTTCGCAGAGGGCGTCGTCGAGGGGCCGGACGACATCGCGGCTGTCCGCTACTGCACCGACGAGGACCTCGACGAGGAGCAGCGCTACAACGTCGTGACGGTGGACCTGACGCGTGCCGCCGCCGCCCGGGTCGAGCGGGCGGGCGGGCTGTCGGCCAGGCTGACCTTCACCTCGAGCTCGTGCGGAGTGTGCGGCACGGCCTCGATCGAGGCGCTCTCGGCGAGGGTCGGCCACGTCGCCAGCGAGACGGGCTTTGCCCTCGACGAGGTGCTCTCCTGGCCGTCCCTCTTGCGGGAGAAGGGCCAGACAGGGTTCGCGGCGACCGGCGGCCTCCACGCCGCCGCGCTCGTTACGGCTGAGGGAGAGCTCCTCGTCGCCCGGGAGGACATCGGCCGGCACAACGCCGTCGACAAGGTGGCCGGCTGGGCCCTTCTCGAGGCGGGCGCCGGCCGGCTCACTCTCCCGCTTGCCGGTGCCGGCCTCGTCGTGAGCGGGAGGACGTCTTTCGAGATCGTGCAGAAGGCGCTCTGCCTCGGGCTTCCCGTTCTCGCCGCCGTCTCGGCGGCGAGCAGCTTGGCGGCCCGCCTGGCCGACGAGAGAGGGCTCACCCTCGTCGGCTTCGTGCGGGACGGCCGCTGCACCGTCTACAGCCACCCCGAGAGGCTCAGGCCGGCCCAGAATCCTTGAGACGTCCTAGAGCCCTTCAGGCGTCCTGGCGCGCCGGCCGGCGGATCATCGTGACGGCGACCGCCGCCGAGACGACGAGAAGCGCCGTCGAGACCCCGAGCGAGAGATGGAGCCCGTGGGTGAAGGCGCCGTAGGCGGCTTGCGTGACCTTCGTGACAGCCGCCTTGATGCCTGGGTTGTGCTCCTCTTCCGACTTGGCCTGGGCCGAGATCGTCCCCGTCGTCACCGCCGTGATGATCGTCGAGCGGAAGACCGAGGCCTTGAGGGCGCAGCCCGTCTTCGTGGCGATGAGGCAAAGGCTGTCGAGGCGCTTGGCGAGCTGCACGGTGAGCTGGCCGTTCACGATCGACCCGAGGACGGCGACGCCTCCGACGGCGCCGAGCTCCCGGCTCGTGTTCGTCGCAGAGGCCGCCATGCCCGAGTGCTCCGGCGGGATGACGCTGAGCGACGTAGAGGTCACGGCGACCATGATGACTCCGAAGCCGATGCCGGCGATGGGGAGCGCCCAGCCGAGCATGCCGATCCCGCTGTGAGGAGTGATGAGATCCGCCGTGATCGCCGTCCCCGCGGCGGCCGCCGCACAGCCGAAGACCATAGGGATGCGAGGGCCCATCTCGGCGACCCACCGCCCGGCGAAGGCGCTCGACACGACGAGGGCGACCGCCATCGGGAGGCAGTCGAGGGCGACGGTGTAGCCGCTCTGGGCGCCCACGACCTGGAGGTACAAGGAGACGAAGAAGAAGACGGAGAAGACGCCGAAGTAGGCGGCGAAGGCCACGAAGGTCGAGCCAGAGAAGGCAGGTCGTCGAAAGAAGCCAAGGTTCAGCATCGGGTTTCGCACCCTCCTCTCGACGACGACGAAGGCGGCTAAGGCCACGACGGCGACGACGTAAAGGAGCACTATCCACGACGCCCTGTAGCCGGCGGTCTCGCCGGCGATGGTGGCGAAGGTGGCACAGGCGAGGGCGCCTACACCGAACACGAAGCCACCGAAGTCGAACCTCCCCGACTGCGGATCGGCGTTCTCGGGGAGCACGATGATCGCTCCGACGAGGGCGAGGACCCCGAACACGACGTTGAACCAGAAGACCGCCCGCCAGCTCCAGACGCCGACGAGCGCTCCGCCGATGACCGGTCCGGCGGCGAGGGCGAGGCCCGACACCGCCGTCCAGACCCCGAGCGCCTGGGCGCGCTCGCGCCGGTCGGTGTAGAGGTGCCGGATCATCGAGAGCGTCCCCGGCTCCGAGGCGGCGGCGCCGAGCCCCATGACGCCCCTCGCTGCCCACAGGAGAGGGACGTCTGGCGCGAGGGCACCGAGAAGCGACCCGGCGCAGAAGACGGCGACTCCTCCGAGCATCACCTTCTTTCGTCCGAAGAAGTCGCTGATCGTCCCCGCCGGCAGCATGAGGCTCGCGAAGACGAGGGCGTAACCGCTCACTATCCACTGGAGGCCGCTCACTCCCGTATGGAGCGAGGTCTGGACGTTGGCGAGCGTGACGCTCACGATCGTGTTGTCGAGGAAGGTGAGGAAGAGCACGAGCGAGAGAGTGGCAAGGCTGAGGCGAGGCCTTGTGGTCCCCTCCACCGTGCGCGGCGCGCTCATCCCTTTGCGGGCTCAGGGGTGCTCATCTGCGGCTAGAACGCGACACAGCCCCCTCGCGAGGGCCGGGGGGCTGTGCCTGCCAGACGGACGGGGGATCGTCGCCGCCTGACACATCGCAATTGTCCGCCCGTCAGGCGTGCTTGGCAAGTCACAGTGTTACGAGCGGCCGTCGCACTCCCGTCAGGGGCGCGTCCAGCCTCAGCCAGGCCGTGCGGTCTGCTGCAAAGATGCCACCAGAATGAACGTTTTCGAGATCGCCGTCGGCCTCGCCATCGTCGTCGCCACCTTCGCCAGCGTCACCTCCACCTTCGTCATGCCGCGCTCAAAGCCGGGCCGCCTCCGCGTGGCGATCCTCGTCAACCGGGCAGTTCGGCTTCTCGGTGTCGGGCTGAGCCGGTTCGCCCCCAGCTACCAGCAAAAGGACTCCGTCCTTGCCATCGTCGCCCCCGCCTCCCTGCTCGCCCAGCTCGCGATGTTCCTTGCTCTGTTTCTCGCCGGCTACACGATCGCCCTCGTCCCCTACGCGCCTTCGATCGGGACGGCCCTCGAGGTGGCCGCTTCCTCGCTCTTCACTGCCACGCTCGCCCACGTGCACGCGGCTGGGGACGCCCCTGTCGAGGTGTTGGCGGCGGTCACGGGAGCCGTCGCCGTGGCGCTCCAGATCGGCTACCTCCCCGCCATCTACCAGGCTTTCAACCGGCGCGAGGCCCTCGTCACGCTGCTCGAGAGCAAGGCGGGGCTCCCAGCCTGGGGTCCGGAGCTGCTCATACGCCATCAGCTCATCGCCAGCCTCGACGCTCTCGGGGACCTCTACCGCGACTGGGAGCTCTGGTCCGCCGATCTGGGCGAGAGCCACGTGAGCTACCCGATCCTTCTCTTCTTCCGCTCGCCCGAGCCCGGGTACTCCTTCGTGCTGGCGCTGCTCGCCGTCCTCGACGCCGCCGCCCTCCACCTCTCCCTCATGCCTTCGAGCGCTTCCAGCCACGCCCGCTTCTGCTTGCGCATGGGGTTCACCGCCCTGCGCCGGATCGCCTCGGCGATGGGCTGGACCTACGACCCGGATCCCGATCCCGACTCCGACATCCTCCTCACCTTCGAGGAGTTCGGCTTCGCCGTCGAGCAGATGGCGGTAGCGGGCCTGCCTTTGGAACGAAGTGCCGAAGAGGCCTGGCCCCAGTTCCGCGGCTGGAGGGTCAACTACGAGGCGATCGCCTACCGCCTGGCGGATCGCGTCGTCGCCCCTCCTGCGCCCTGGTCGGGCGAGCGCCGCCACCTCGCCGAGGACGTGCCGATGCCGGAGAGGCCGCCCCACCGCTCCCCAGGTGGCAAGAGCATCGAGGCTGCCCGCCACCGGCCCCCCACCTGAGACGGAGCCCGACCCGGAGGGCTCGCCTACCATCTTGGTCGATGCCGCCCCGAGCGAGCGAACCCGCAACGGCCGTCGAGCCGGCAATGGAGATCGAGCCCGCCGGGCCGCTGTCGGGAACGATCTCGGCTCCCGCCAGCAAGAGCGTGACGAACCGGCTCCTCGTGATCGCCGCCCTCGCGGAGGGAGAGAGCACCTTACGCCGGCCGCTCGTGAGCGAGGACACCGTTGCCATGGCGACCGGGCTCGTGCGGCTCGGTATCGATCTCGACCTCGACGCCGGCAGGGCGCTTGTCGAGGGGGGAGCCGGCGTCGTCGGGCCGCCGACGGGAGTGATCGAGGCGGGGTTGTCGGGAACGACGCTGCGTTTCTTGGCGGCGTTGAGCCTGCTGTCGGTCGAGCCGGTCACTCTCGACGGCGACTCCTCCCTGCGCCGGCGTCCCCTCGGGGCTCTTCTCGAGGCGCTCGAGCGTTCCGGGGCAAGCGTGCGAAGCGAGGGGGGTCGTCCTCCTGTCGTGATCAGCGGGGGCGGGCTGGCCGGAGGCCGCATCGCCGTCGACGCCGCCGAGAGCTCCCAGTTCGCCTCCGCCCTATTGCTCGTGGCCCCTTACGCGCGACAAGACGTCGAGCTCTCCGTCTCCAACCTCGGGGCCGGAGGCTACGTGGAGATGACGGCCTCGTGCATGAGACGGTGGGGGGCGGCGGTCGAGGAGGTTGGCGAGTCGCTCTGGAGCGTCTCTGCGAGCCGCCGTTACTCGGCCCGGGACGAGCCAGTCGAGTACGACGCCAGCGCGGCAGCCCATCTCTTCGCTCTCGCTCTTGCCACCGGCGGTGAGATCACGGTCGAGAACACCTGCGACACCCTGCAACCCGACGCCAGGATCCTCGAGACCTACGAGGAGATGGGGGCCAGGGTGACACGGCTTTCCGGGGGCGGGACGACCGTGGAGGCGGCCGGCGGGCTCAGCCCGATCACGGCCGATCTCGAGGGCATGCCCGACCAGGTCGTAACGCTCGCCGCCCTTGCCGTCCTCGCTCCCGGGGTGAGCCGGCTCACTGGCCTCTCGGTCGCGCGGGGCCACGAGACGGACCGGCTGGAAGCGTTGGCGGCCGAGCTGGGCAAGCTCGGCGTCGAGGTCGAGACGGGGCCCGACTCGCTCACCATCCGGGGTGGGCCCGAGCTCAGAGGGGGCAGGGTGAAGACCTACCAGGACCACCGCATGGCGATGGGTCTCTCCCTACTCGGTACCGTCTTCCCGGGCATCGCCATCGAGGCGCCGTCGTGCGTCGCCAAGACCTATCCCGGCTGGTGGTCGGACATAGCATCCCTCGGGGTGCGCCTCAGCCGCTGACCTCACGCCTCGAGGGATCGCAGGCACCGGCGTGACCTCAGGGCCGGAAGGGCGCCGCCACCTCTTCGAGGAAACGGGCCATCGTCTCGAACCGCTCGGCTTGCGAGCTGCCAAGGGTGCGATCGGAGACGATGAACTCGTCGATGCCGAGGGACTGGTAGCGGGCGAGCTCGTCGGCGATCTCGACGGGCGTGCCCGTGATGGTGGACATGCGGCTCGGCTCTGAGGCGAGGCGTGCGAGCTCTGCGGGATCCGGGCTCATGCGGACGAGAGCCTGCGCGGACCTCTCGATCGTGGAAGGGTCGCGGCCGACCTCGGCGAGGTGCCTGTCGAGCACGGCGAGCTTGTGCGCCATCTCAGCGGGCGTGCCCCAGTAGTTCCAGATATCGGCGTGGCGGGCGGCTATGCGCATCGAGACCTTCTCGCCGGCGACCCCGACGAGAAGTGGCAGGCGCTCCTGGATCGGCTTCGGCTCGCAGGGAGCGTCCTCCAGGTGGTACCAGCGGCCCTCGAAGTCGGAGCGCTCGTTGGTGAGGAGGAGGCGCACGACCTTGCAGGCCTCCTCCAGCCGCCCGAGCCTCTCTGGTATCTCCGGGAGCTCTATGCCGTAGGCGAGGTGCTCGTTCAGCTGCCATCCGGCGCCGAGCCCGAGCACCAAGCGACCCCCGCTTATGCGATCGATCGTGGCGGCCATCTTGGCGAGCACGGCCGGGTGCCGGTAGGTGTTCCCGGTCACGAGCACTCCGAGGCGGACTCGCTCGGTGCGGGCCGCAAGGGCGGACAACGTCGTCCAGGACTCGAGGCGCGGCTGCAGGAAGGGCTCCGCCTGCGGCATGAAGTGGTCGGACAGGTAGATGCCGTCCCACCCCGTCTGCTCTGCTTGCAGGGCGGAGGAGAGCACCTCTGCAAAGGGACGTTCGGTGGCTATCCAGAGTCCGAAACGCATGCCATCTTCTAGCGGATCCGCGCCGAATGCCGAGCGGTGGGAGATCAGCGAGAAGAGGTGGCGGCCTTGCAGGCCGCCGGAGCGGACAGCTCGCCCACCCCCGACCCGACGATGGCGAAGACCCCGCCGGCAAGGGAGCGGGCGACATCTGTCACCGTCTCCCCGGAAGGATGGTCGAGGCCATCTCTGCGCCGGAGGTGGCGACGCAGGCGAGGGTGTCGGGACCGAAGACGAAGAGCTCGTCTCCCGCCGCTGCGACCGAGAGCGACGAGAGGGAGGCGGGGACTCCGCCCGCCGGGGATGGGACGGGCCGGAGCGAGGAGAGGCGGTAATGCTCGAGTGTCGTCGTGCCTCCTCCGGTCACCGAGACGGTGGCGAGGCTCCCCTCGACGGC
Organism: Acidimicrobiales bacterium; assembly: GCA_030037405.1. Classification (GTDB taxonomy): domain Bacteria; phylum Actinomycetota; class Acidimicrobiia; order Acidimicrobiales; family Bog-793; genus JOPF099. Next base: position 9,326 of record JASHRK010000176.1, read on the forward strand.
CAGAGCCCCGACCTCCTCTGGAGCCGGGAGCCGGCGGGAGGCGCTCGTCCTGGCGGTGGCGATGTCGAAGAGGGCGAGCTTCGTCGAGGACTGTGACTCTCCCGCGGAGGGCGTGAAGAGGCTCAGGAGGGCGAGGTCGCGGCTGGCGACGACCGCCATGTGCTGAACGACGGCACCGGGAAAGGACGCCAGCAGCTTCACCCTGAGGTTCGCGCTCACGCTGTAGAGCGCGTCTCCTGTCGAGGCGAGGATCGTGTTGCCCGGCCCGGGCCCGAGCTCGAGGCCGTACCCGCGGCCGAGGGCGACGCTTCGCTCCACGCCGAGCGTGGCCGGGTCGAGCTCCGAGAGCGTGAGGAGGTAAGGGGCGCGGGTGGCCGAGCCGTCGAGAGCGAGGCGGCCGTGGCCGAAGAAGACCGCTTTGCTCGTCACAGCGAGCGAGCTCGCGAGCGACGCCGCCCCGTCGAATCGCTGGGAGGCGCTCACGACTCCCGAGGGCCTGTCGAGGCTCACGACGCGAAGCGAGCTCTCCTCGGTGCCGCAGGCCTGGATGGCGACGAGGGCACCGGAAGGGCTCGGGGTCAGCTCCTCGAAGCTGCCGCGGGCGATGAGGGTGAACGGCCACGATCCAAGGCGCGTGGCCGTTTCGGCACTCGTGCCTGCCACCTCCCCAGTGCGCGGGGCGACGCAGGGGGCGATGTCTCTCAGCGGGGACGTCGTGGTAGCCGTCGCGGAGCCGTGGCCGGGATGGAGAGGGTCTTTCACGGGCCCGGAAGGAGATCTCTCGGCGTGGGCGAGGGCGAGGGCCAAGGTGGTCAGCGTCGCCGCGAGGACTACGACAGTCGCCGCCACCGGGACGGCGGACGAGAGCATGAGGCGGTGCTCCGACCGCTCGCTGCCCTGACCTGTGCGCTGCCACCCCGAGCCCATGGCCTCACCCGCTCGCGCGGCCGGAGCTGCGCGTCGTCACCAACCCTCCCTCTCATGGTAAAGGGCCGAGCGCAGGGTCCAGGTGGCAGTGGGTGCGAGGCGCTGAGACTGGCAGCTTCAGAGGCCGAGCTCCGCAGCGCAGATGGGCCACTGGTACCAGCCGTAGAGAGCCTCGAGCTCTTCTGCCGCCTCGTCCTGGAGAGCGGGCGGAGCGTCGCTCGGCAATCCCGAGTACCCGAGCCCGTACCAGGTCGAGAGCGAGAACTGGTAGGCGCCGTAGTAGCCGTTGCCTGTGTCGGCGCCGTAGTCGTCGCTCGACTCGCACACCCTGAGCTCGTACCAGACGCCGCCGGTCGGGGCGACAGGAGGAGGTGGGGGAGTCGTCGTGGTCGTGGTGGTGGTGGTGGTGGTCGTGCTAGTGGTCGTCGTGGTCGTAGGCGCCGCCGTCGTTGTCGTCACGATGGGAGCGGCGGCGGGCGGAGGCGTCTCATGAGCCACCTCTGGCGCCGCCGTCGGCCGATTCTCGTGACGGCGACGGATGAGGATCTCCCGCCTTCTTTCACGGGCTCGCTCGGCGTGGAGATGGCGCGCCACCCAGAGAAAGCTGGAGGGAAGCGTGACGGTGGGCGTACCCGGGAGGTCCTCGACGGCGAGAACCTCGGCGGGGACCCCGTGGGCGCCAGGACCTCCAGGCCCACCCGACAGGGTGGTGACAGCCCTGCGAGCAGCTGTGGCCTCGGTGCCGCGCTTGGCGGTCGTCTTCGAACTTGTCAGTACTGCATGAAATGTCCCGGCATCCGAGCCGGCGATGGCGCTCGTGGCGAGCGCGGCTAACGCTGTCAGCGCGATCAGGGGTTGCTTGCGCATCTTGCGCCTCCTTGGGAGTTCGGAAACCCGGTGGGCTCCAGGTGGGTGCTTTGATGCGGGCGTCTCCGTCGTTCGTGCATGCGGCTCGTGACACGGTGCCGGCAGGGACTTCCGTGTCGAGACGTCGTGACGTCAACCCGAGGTGCCGACGGCTCAGGCCCTGTGTGCTGTGGTTGTCGCGACTCCTTCTGTCCCTCGACGGACTGGTATGGACAAGACGGCGCGGCGCTCTCAGGCCCCTTAACCGGATGAGACGTGCCTGCAAGGAGGGCTGGAACTCCAGACCCTCACCCCCGGGGCTCCAATCCCGGGGAGCGGCGGCACCGTCTGTCGTTGGCGTGTGTGCGGGGGGCACCTTAGCAAGCACTTGATGTAGTCGCAACTAGAAAAATGACCACGGAGAGTGGTCGTCATCAATAACGCCCGGTAGGGCCCTTCCGAGTGGGGAGGGGACCGGATGGCCTCTCAGGCGGCCGGGCCGTCGGCCTGCGTCGCTCCGAGCGTCTCGAGACCGAGAGCCGCGCCGACGCCTTCGAGGGCGGCCGCCACAGCGGACCGTACGTCGGGCCGCGTCTCCTCTGTGACGCTCGCGAGCGGGGTCACGGTGGCGTAACCGAGAGTGGTGAGGCTCTCGTCGCTCTCGTCTCCTGCCGGCTGGTCGCTCAGACCGAGCTCGAATTGCATCTTGGAGCCTGCCTCGACGTCGACGAGGGCGGAGCGCACGACACCGGAGCGGGCGAGCTTCGCCCAACGTATCCCGAGGATGCGCTCGAGGGGCAGGTTCGGCACGTTGCAGCTGACCACCGTCCGGGGAGGCGCCGCCGCGATCCTCGGGGCGAGCTCGGCGGCGATGGCAGCCGCGCTCTCGAAGTAGACGAGGTCTCCCGTGTCGGACTCGAAGGTGGAGAATGGTCCGGACTGGATGCTCATGGCGATGCCACGCTTGTTGAAGTGGACGCCGGTGAGGGCGGCCCCGATCGTGCCCGAGTGGAGAACCGCTCGTCCGGTGTTGCGACCGGGATTGATCCCCGAGACGATGAGGTCGGGCGGGGGACCGAATGCGCCAAGGCAGGCGGCGATGACGATGAGAGAAGGCAGCCCGGCCACCGCCAGCGTCTCGATGCCGTCAAGCCCTGCTGGCTCGCATTTGGTGACGTCGATGCCGTGGCGCATGGTGTGCACGGGGCCGATCCCAGCCGATGCTCCGCTCGCCTCGGCCGGCGGAGCCGCCACGAGAACATCGAGTCCCGCCGAGTCGAGGGCGCGCCCGAGGTGGGCGAGACCAGGGGCGTCGATGCCGTCGTCGTTCGTGACCAGCACCCGCACGTGCTCCTCCTTGGCGCTTCTCGTTCGCGAACCTGCTTGGTCACTACGATACCCAGGCGCGCCCATGACTACGGGGTGCAACGCCGGCGGGGGCTCGGTGGCTCGCGCGGCTCATGGTGGTCGCACGTCCGTTGGCGGCGTCGGTCCGGCGTCTCGCGAGCACGATCGTGTGCCTGGAGGAAGTAGCGTCGTCACCAACAAGATCTACAGGAGGCCAGATGATCGAGCCGCGCCGCAGAGGTGGAGTGATGAAGGCAGGGCACTACCTCGTCGTCGCTGCTGCCGCCGTCGTGGCGGTGCTCATAGCTTTCGCGGTGTTCTCGTTCGTCGCAGGCATCGTCTTCGAGGTACTGAAGATCGCCATCGTGGCGGCCATCATCGTCGCCGTCTTCTGGTTCGTGTCGCGCCACGCCCGCCGGCACACCTAGGTCCCGGTCACGCCGGGACGGTGATCCGTCCCAGGAACTCGACCATGAGATGGGCGGCGAGGTAGGAAGTGGCACCCGTGCCGACGTCGAGCATCGGGTTCACCTCGCAGAGGTCGAAGCCGACGACGCGGGTAGCTCGAGCGATCCGATATAGGGCGTCTCGAAGCTCCGCGTAGCTCATGCCGTTCGGCTCGCCGGAGACGCACCCGGGTATGAGGGACATGTCGAGGACGTCGATGTCGATGCTTACGTAGCAGTCCGCCCCCTCCGGGACTCCCTCCATGATCCGGTCGGGCTCGGCCCGGAACTCCTCCATCGTCACGACTCGATTGCCGTCCGCCACCGAGTCCTCGAAGGTCGCTTCAGTGTCCCTGATGCTGCGGATGCCGATCTGGGTGAGGCCCCTCACGTGAGACATGTGAGAGATATGCCGGAAGGCGTGGGCGTTCGTCATCTCGAGCCCGTGCACGAAGGGTGAGTAGTCGAGGTGGGCGTCGAAGTGCATGACGTGCAGCGGCCCTGTGAAGGCGCGCACCACGGGGTAGGTGATGGCGTGATCCCCTCCGACGACGGCGAGGAGCGCTCCTTTGTCCAAGACCGCCCTCGCCATGGCGCTCACGTGGTCGAAGGTGCCGGCGACGTTCGTCGGCAGCACCGGGGCGTCCCCGACGTCGACGATGCGCGACTGCCTGATCTCCCTGTCAAGGTAGGTCTTGCGTTCCTGGGGGTCGTAGTAGCCGCGAGCGCCGTTCGTGAAGCGGAGGGAGTGCTGGCGGATCGCTCTGGGGGCCAGCCGCGAGCCCGGGAGGAAGGGCGACCCCTCGTCGAACGGCACGCCCATGACGGCGATCTCGGCGTCGAGGGCTTCGAGGTCCTCGCACACCGGCGCGCGAAGAAACGTCGGCAACCCGTAGATCGGGTACAACGGCTCAGTCCTTGCGCTCAGCTCGCCCGGGCCCATCTGCGTCCAGTCCATCCAGTCGTGGGACTGTAGTGCAAGAGCGCAGACGGGAGTGTTGAGCGAGAGTGAATGCTCTTGAACAGGAGTGGACTTTTCGTTTAGGTTGCATTTCCACGGCTGGGCCACCAGACGCCAGACGCCTGGGCAGTTGACCCGGCGCCTGCGAGAGCGTGAAAGGAGGGACGTCTCATGGACGCCGAAGACCGTTCCAACATCGACCACTCCGACGTCGACCACGAGAGACTCGACTCACTGCGCAGGGGACATGGGGCGATCCCAGAGCACGTCATCGACGAGTTCGTCGCCGGCAGGCTGTCGAGAAGGGAGTTCCTCCACCGCGCGAGCGCCGTCGGTCTCGGCCTTCCCCTCGCCGGTGCCATCGTGCGCGCCACCGAGGGCGGCAAGGCTTCCGCCAGGAGCAGGCGGACGGTGTCGCCCTCGCGCGAGAGGGCGAGCTCAGGAGGGACGATCCGGGCTGGGATCATCGTCCCGGCGGGCGCCATCAACCCGATCACCATCGACGACCAAGGCGGCCAGGAGGTGATGTCCCAGGTCGGCGAGTACCTGGTGTTAACGGACCAGAAGCTCAACTACCGCCCGTGGCTCGCGACGAGCTGGAAGCCGAACAGCGACGGCTCGGTCTGGACCTTCAAGATCCGCCAGGGAGTCAAGTTCAACGACGGGACGCCGATGACCGTCGACGACGTCGTCTACAGCTTCAAGACCCAATGCGACCCGAAGAGCGCTTCCAACGCCCTCTCGATCTTCGGCGGGACCCTCGACCCGGCAGGTGTCGTGAAGGTCGACGACGAGACCGTCGCCTTCCACCTCGAGTCACCCGACGGAGGCTTTGTCGACGCCATCTCCTGCGACAACTACAACATGATCGTCGTCCCGAACGGCTACGACTACTCGGACTACCAGAAGCAGTTCGTCGGGACCGGGCACTTCATGAAGACGAGCTACACCCCGAGCGTCGGGGCGACCTTCGTTCGCAACCCCTACTACTGGGGAACGGCGGCAAAGTCTGACAAGGTGCAGCTCACCTTCTACGCGGAGGAGTCGGCGAAGTCGGCGGCACTCCAGTCAGGCGCGATCGACTGCCTCGACACCTTCTCGGTCACCAACAGCCCTCAGCTGCTCGACGGCTCCTACAACGTGATTAGCCTGCCGGCGAGCACGCACCGCGAGCTGTCGATGAGATGCGACTTGTCTCCCTTCACGAGCAACTACGTCCGCCAGGCGATCGCCTACACCCTCGATCGGCCGGAGATCGTGAAGGCACTCTTCAAGGGGCACGCGGAGATCGGAAACGACAGCCCCTTCGCACCGGTCTTCAAGTCGACGGTGGCTCCCCCGGCAGTGCCCCAGCGCAAGCAGGACCTGAAGAAGGCAAAGGAGCTCCTCGCCAAGGGCGGTGTGCCCAGAGGCTTCAAGACCCCTCTTCTCACCGAGATCCTCGAGGAGATGCCGGACTTCGCCGAGATCGTCAAGGCGTCGGCCGCCAAGATCGGCGTCGACATCTCCCTCACGATCGAGACCACCTCCAAGTACTACGGCACCGCCGTGTTCGGAAAGTCGGACTGGTTGGACGGCAAGATGAGCCTCGTCGACTACGGCGCCCGTGCCGTCCCCAATGTCTACCTCGAGGCGCCCCTGCAGACGATCAACGCCAAGACGGGCGCAGGAGCCTGGAACGCCGCACGCTTCAACAACTCCACCTACGACAAGCTCTCGAAGCAGTTCGTCGCCGCCGTCGACCTCGCGACGCAGCGCTCGATCGCGAAGAAGATCGAAGACCTCCTCTTGGACGAGACGCCGATCATCTACGCCTACTTCTACGACTACCTCTGTGCGACGCTGAAGAACGTGAAAGGCGTGTACCCGACCGCCATCGGGATGCTGTTTCTCTGGAACGCGACGAAGAGCTAAGAGTAGAGGAGGGGCGTGAGCGAGACGAAGGTGGCACAGCGAGTCACGACGGCAGATGCCGGTCGGGCGACAGGCTCGACCGGACAGGCGGCGGCCTCTCTCACCGCCCGTTGGGCGGCCGAGAACCCCCGGTCGCGGGCGCTGGCGGAGAGGGCGCGCAAGGTGCTGCCCGGCGGGGTGACCCATGACGTGCGACGGGACGAGCCGTTCCCGCTTGCCGTCACCCAGGCCAAGGGGTCGAGAAAGCAAGACCTCGACGGCCATGACATCGTCTGCTTCGTCATGGGCCACGGCGCTCTCCTGCTCGGTCACAGTGATCCGGCCGTCGTGGAGGCAGTGAGAAGGCAGGCGGAACGGGCGTTCCATCCTGGAGCCTGCCACGAGCTCGA
>JASHRK010000177.1 GCA_030037405.1 Acidimicrobiales bacterium
TGGAGGAGAGGTTCAAGGACAACCCGAGCTTTCCTTCCGTACCGTCGCGATACTCAGGAACCCAGTGAAGAGCTGCATCTAGTCTCCGTATACCAGCTGTCCCGCCCGCGATGCTCGAGCAAGGAGCTCACCAGTGAACAGTCCTGACCAAGATGGAACCGCCGTACCCGCTGAGGTCTCCCGCCGAACCTTCTTGAAGGGCACGGGCCTCGGCATCACCGCTCTTGCAGCAGGCGGATTACTCGACGCCTGCAGTTCCTCGTCCTCCCCGCCGACGACGTCCCCTAGCGCGGCGGCGAAGCCGAAGCGGGGCGGCACGCTCACTGCCGCTCTGACAGGCGGCTCGAGCGCCGACACCGTCGACGCAGACGGCCCCGTGACAGAGGTGGACTTCGGGCGCGTCAACAACCTCTACGAGCCGCTCGTCTACATGAGCTCCGACGCCGAGCCAGTGCTGTGGTTGGCAGAGGAGGTGACACCGGACTCGACCGGAACGAACTGGACCATACGGCTCCGTCCCGACGTCACGTTCCACAACGGCAAGACGCTCGACGCCGACGACGTCATCTTCACGTTCCAGAGGATCACGAACCCGAAGAGCCCGATGGAGGGCGCATCGCTACTCGCACCTCTCGATCCGGCCGGGATGAAGAGGCTCGACAGCCGGACCCTCTCGGTCCGGTGCAAGACTCCTTTCGTCAGTTTCCCGGACGTGCTGTCGATCTGGTACTTCAACATCGTCCCGGTCGGCTACGACGTGCACAAGCCGGTAGGCACGGGGCCGTTCCGCTTCGAGAGCTTCACCCCGGGGACCGAGAGCGTCTTCGTCAGGTACGACGACTATTGGCGCCATCCCCTCCCTTATCTCGACAGGGTCGTCATAACCGACTTCGCGGACGAGACGAGCCAAGTGAACGCCCTCGAAAGTGGTCAGGCGAACGCCGTCAACCTTCTGTCGGCGGCGTCGATCCACACCGTTCAGTCCTCCGGCAATCGTGTCCTCATCTCGAAGGGCGGTGGCTTCACTCCCTTCACTATGCGCGTCGACGCGCCACCTTTCAACGACGTACGCGTCCGCCAGGCGATGCGCCTTCTCGTCGACCGCAAGGAGATGCTCGACCTTCTGTTCGACGGGTACGGGACGATAGGCAACGACGTCTTCGGGATCTGGGCGCCCGAGTACGACCGGGCGCTGCCGCAACGCGAGCGAGACATCCCCAAGGCGAAGTCGCTTCTCAAGGCCGCCGGCAAGGAGGGGCTCACGGTCCAGCTGATCTCCGCCGACGTCGGGCAGGCCACGATCCCTCTCGCCGAGATCTTCGCCCAGCAGGCGAAGGCGGCCGGAGTGACGGTCAACATCCGGCAGCTCACCGTCGACGGTTTCTTCACGAACTACTTGAAGTGGGTCTTCGCCCAGACCTACTGGTTCTACAACTACTACCTTCCCCAGGTTGCCGCCGCGACTCTGCCGACGGCCCCCTACGACGAGACCCACTTCGACGACCCGACGTACAACAAGCTCTACGCGAAAGCGGTGAGCACGCTCGATCGGACCGCCCGTTTCGAAATCGAGCACGAGATGATGCAGATCGACTACACGGAGGGGGGCTACCTGATCCCCTACTTCCCCCCGGTGATAGACGGTTACGCCTCCAATCTGAAGGGCCTCGTCCCGTCAAAGACTGGCTTGTCCCTCAACAACTACAACTTCAGTCAGGTCTGGATCGACTCCTGACTGAGCTCCGAGAAAGATGGCTCATGAGCTCCCCGTGAGTGCGCGAGCGGGGTTGTCGACGAGGAGAACACGTTGCGCCTCGGCATCGAGGCCGAAACGGTCCATTACTGGGACGACGTCGCGGAGGATGTGCCCATAACCCTCGCCCCCGTAACGGACCCAGTGGGTCTTCGAGTAGATGTCGTGCGACATGAGCACCTGTGAGAGCCGGCCGAGATCGGCGACGGCTCTGATGAGCCGGAGCCTTCCGGCGTCGTTCGGCATGGCGAAGTCCGAGTACGGGTAGAAGCTCGACTCGCACCCGAAGAGGTCGAACGCCACGAAGGCACCCCGGGCGGCGAGAGCGGCGATATCCGCCGCATCGTCGAGCGTCCTGTCGAGATGCGAGAGCACGACACGTGTCGGATCGGCGCCGGCCCGTTCCGCCTCGTCGAGCGCCCACCGCGGGCCGAGCGGGTCACGCCCCGGGTGGATCACGAGCGTCTTGCCCGTCGCCGCCTGAGCACGGGAAGCCGCCACGAGGGCCTTGCGCTCGCAGTCGAAAGCGGGCCAGCTGAGAGCGATCTCGCCGATCACACCCGAGCGAACGGGCGTGCCCGTGCCGACCTCGACGCCCTCCAGGCAGTCGCGGACGACGACGTCGGCCAGTTCCTCGACGCTGCCAGAGTGCACGAGCTCGTCGTGGAAGTCGTGGTCGTAGTAGCCCCCGCCCATCACGATGTTCACGCCGCTCTGGCGTGCGATCGCCACGAGGCCGGCCGGGTCGCGCCCGAGACACCGGGGCGTGACATCGACGACGGTCCTACCACCTGCGTCGCTGAACCAGCACAGCTCGTCGACGGCTTCCCCGACCGAGTCGAGCACGAGGCAGTGGGGGTTGTCGTCGTTGCGCCGTGAGCGGTAGTAGTTGTGCAGCGCCAGCGGCTCGACACCGTGGGCGGCCTCTTTGAGCTGTGGGGTGCGCGTGTCCACAAGGAGATGCTCGTGGACGAGCGTCGGACCGAGATCGCCGGCCGCGACCGGTCCGAGGACGGAGTCAACGTAGCCGTCCACGGGGCG
>JASHRK010000178.1 GCA_030037405.1 Acidimicrobiales bacterium
CCTTTCCACGACCGAGCGCGAATGCGAGGAGGAGATGTTCCCGCTGGCGAACGTGTTCAACGGTCCCGCGACCGACCAGTGGATGGTCACCTACCTGCAGCTGGACTCGGATCAGATGCCAGCTCGTCTCGCACGGTGGAGCGCCTTCAAGGACAAGGTGCTGATGAACATCACCAGCTACACCGTTCCGGTCATCGTGCTGAAGAAGGAAACGCCCCGCGAGGCCGTGTGCACGATCTTCGAAAAGGTCAATACAGGCGGCGTCGTACTAGACGTGTTCGAGCTGCTCACGGCAATGTTCTCGGCCACCGAGTTTGACCTTCGGAAGGACTGGGAGGCTCGGAGCAGGCGTCTTGGCGAGCACAAGGTGCTGCGCGGTCTGCAGAGCTCAGACTTCCTCCAGGCGGTAACGCTTCTCGCTACTCGCGAGCGGCGCCTGGCCTGGCAACCCGGCGACTCGGACAAGCCACCGCCAGTGTCATGCCGACGAGCCGACATCCTGCGCTTGACTCGGGACGAGTACCAGCGATGGGCACCCGAGGCGGAACGCGGGTTTGGATGGGCAGCACGGTTCTTGAACGGCGAGCGGATCTTCGAGAACCGCGACATCCCCTACCGGACCCAACTCGTGCCGCTCGCCGCGATCCATGTCGCTGCCGGCAATGTGGCGGAAACGATCGGCACCGTCGAGCTGATCCGTCGCTGGTACTGGTGCGGCGTCCTCGGCGAGCTCTACGGGGGCGCAATCGAAACCCGATTCGCGAACGATCTCGTGCAGGTGGTGGACTGGGTGAATGGTACGGAGGCCGAGCCAATCACCGTTTACGAGTCGTCGTTTGACCCGGGCCGTCTCCTAACCCTCCGTACCCGTAACTCTGCTGCGTACAAGGGCATCTACGCCCTCCTCATGGCCAAAGGCTGTAAGGACTGGATGTTTGACCAGGACATCACGCTCGCCAATCATCACCAGCTTGCGGTCGACATTCACCACGTCTTCCCCAAGGTGTGGTGCGCCAACAACCACGTCGATGGAGTGCGCCAGGAGAGCATCATCAACAAGACGGCAATTTCGGCGGCGACAAACCGGATCATCGGCGGCAAGGCCCCAAGCAAGTACGTCGCTCAGCTCGCGGAGAGGGCAGCCGCACCGGAAGACACGATCGCCGCGCGCATCCGAGGCCACCAGATCACTTTCGAGTACCTGGTTTCGGATGACTTCGATGCGTACTTCGATTCGCGTCGCCGCTCGCTACTCGATCTCATCGGCGAAGCGATGGGAAAGGAGATCGCCGACGTCGGTGGCGATCGTCAGACTGCGTTAGACGAGTACGAACTCGACGAAGAGGAGCAAGATGACGATGACAGCGAGGAGGGCGCGGCCTGATCGACCAGTTGTCCCTGGACAGGCCCCGGGCGACCTCCCCTGTCTGTCAGGGTGGGCTCCGTCCCTCCGAATAGGGCGACCTGTATCCGAGCAGCGGCCAATCGCGCGCCTGATGACCGAGGTCGAGGGCCAACCTTTCCCAGGTCACCAGTGTCCATCGCCAATCGCGTTCCCGCCAGGCTCGCCGACGCTGTGCGCCAGCTCGACGACGACGAGATCGCCACCTCATTTGGGCCGCTAGGCACTCACGCGGGATGAGAGCGGGATTAGGAATGCTCCGCGGGATGAGCGCGGGATGAAAGCGCATCCGGTCCTGTGGATAACATTCCCAGCAAGCCTGTGACCAGGGAAAACATCGAGTGGAGGTGAGCGGACTCGAACCGCCGACTTCCACGTTGCGAACGTGGCGCTCTACCAGCTGAGCTACACCCCCAACGCACGGCATGCCTCAGATCTGAGAGCGCCTCGCGGGATGACAGGATATTACTGGCTGCACCCCCGCTGGCCCTCGAAACCGTCCAGGCCCTAAGGTGCGACGAGCAACGACCAAGACCTCCGTCAGACGGTAGAGGAGACCAGCGTGGGCCGAGCTCTCATAGCAGTGATCTTGTTGATCGTCGGCTTGGCCGCCGTAGCCGCGGGCATCGTCTACTTCACCATGTCGGCTCACGCCTTGCCGTCCTTCTTCCCGGGCCACATCAGTCACGTCACCTCGGCCAAGCGCACGAAACACGGCATCGCAGCAGTCGTCGTGGGGGCGGTGCTCCTGATCCTCTCCGGAGCCGTGATGGTCGGGGGCCGCAGGCGCTACTAGCCACCGCGGGCGGCTAGTAGCTTCGGCTGGCGAACCTACTGACCGGCCGACGCCAGACGGCGGTGCTGGAAGTCCGAGTCGCGCACTGCCCAACCCGTTCCCGAGAACCTCGGTGGGTTCGCTTCAGTTACTCCGATAGCGCTCGAGTGCTGGCGAGCTTCGTCGAGTGCCATCGCTGCCTCACGCCTCGTCTCGAGCGCGACCACCTTCTGCGCCCGCTCTACGGCGACGCGGTGGAAGTAGACGAGAAGTGCCAGATAAGTGGTTGACAGGACCAGCCCGGTGACGGCGAGATAGAAGAACGCCGGCAGCCCGAAGCCGAGCGCGAAAGTGACCAGGGTGGCGCCGACCAGCACCGTGACGACCCGCCGGCGCCTCATGGCGGTCGTGCGCGAGACGACATGGACTGGGTCGATCGAGAGCGCAGGCGCACCGGGGCTACCGGGCGCGACGTGCGTTCCCGCCGTACCTGCGAGGTTTCCCGCCCCCCAGGAGATAGCTCCGAGGTCAGTTCCAAGACTCCCCCCGGTGAAGTGCCGGGGGCCGGTCGAGTACCCGGTCCTCATGCGCTCCCTGTCGCGCAGCCTCCGCATGACCATCGGGGTGAGGGCCACGATCCACACGAGCGCCAGGAGCACCAATATCAACATGCGCACGCTCCCCTTCGGTGCTTGCTTCTCGGAAACCCTACAAGAGGGTCGTTGGCGTTTAGTGGATTTCCGAGCGGCGCCAGGTGCCGGAACGCCCGCCTGTCTTCTCCCACAGGCAGAGGTCACTGATCGACATCGATCTGTCGGCCGACTTGCACATGTCATAGATGGTCAGGGCAGCTACGGCGCAGGCCGTGAGCGCCTCCATCTCGACTCCGGTCCGGTCGACCGCTTCCACCTGAGCCTCCACCTCGACTTGGTCGTCGCCGATGGTGAAGTTGATGAAGATGCTTCCCACTAGCAACGGGTGGCAGAGGGGGATGAGCTCAGGAGTTCGCTTGGCCGCTTGGATACCCGCAATGCGCGCCGCCCCCAGCACGTCGCCCTTGTTGATGGCATTCGAGACGATCGCAGCGGTCGTCTCGGGGAGCATCGACACCTTGCATCGGGCGAGCGCCCGACGATGCGTCGTCTCCTTCGGGGTGACGTCCACCATCCGGGCCCTTCCGAGGGGATCGAGATGTGTGAGGCCCCGCTCCGACATGGACATCGGGGCCGAAGTCTAAGCGGTCGGAAGGTCCTTCGCCGGAGGGGAGCTCCCACCTGCGAAGACGCGCCTGTGAGTGGTTCAGCCGCCGATCCGGCTCGTCGGCCGGTTCAGCCGCCTATCTGGCTCATCGACCGGTTGGGTCGGATGAAGTCCACCCGCCCTATCCGGTGGCCTGCCCACTTACCCCAGACGGCTTTCGTTACGAGGGCCGCGAGATCGGCGTCGGTGGCCCCGCTCCTCAAAGGATGGCGCAGGTCAAGTTCGTCGAGGGCGAACAGGCACGTGCGGAACTGCCCCTCTGCCGTCAGTCTCACGCGATCACAGTCGCCGCAGAACGGGTTCGTGACCGACGGGATCACCCCGATCTCGCCGAGCCCGTCTGCGTACCGCCATCTCGTCGCCGGCTCGGCGCCGTGCTTGACCGGCTCCAGGGGATAGACCTCGTTGATCGCGCTGACAACCTCGACTGCAGACACCACCTGCTCGAGCGACCAGGAGCCCGAGGCGTCGAGCGGCATGTACTCGATGAAGCGGATCTGGACGCCTCGGTCCCGCGCGTAGGTGGCGAAGTCGATGATCTCGTCGTCGTTGTGACCACGCACGATGACGGCATTGACCTTGACGGGCGTCAACCCGGCGACGACGGCGGCGTCGATCCCGGCAAGGACCTCGTCGATGGCATCCCGCCTCGTCATTGCCAAGAAACGCTCCCGTTTCAACGAATCGAGCGACACGTTCACCCTCGACAACCCCGCGTCACGCAGCCGCCCGGCGAGGCGCGTCAGAGCCGAGCCGTTCGTGGTGAGGGAGATCTCTACGGGGTCGCCGGCGGGTGTCCGCAACGCTGCCAGCATGGCGACGAGCCGATCGAGGTCGCGCCGGACGGTTGGCTCGCCGCCGGTCAGCCGGATCGACTCGATACCGAGGTCCTCGACGAAGAGCCTCGCCAGGCGGCTGATCTCCTCGTAGCTGAGCAGCTCCTCCCTGGGGACGAACTCCATTCCCTCGGCGGGCATGCAGTAGACGCAGCGGAAGTTGCAGCGGTCGGTCACTGAGATGCGAAGATCCTTCGCCGTTCGGCCGAAGGTGTCTACGAGCGCGCCTTGGGCGGTGCCCACGGGATCGAGCACGTGGGCCGCTGTATCCGTCACGTCCTCAGCCTAGGGGGTCCGCAGGTGCCACCCCGCCAGACCGGGACAGCCGACCGAGCTCGTCGGCGCGGCCGAGCAGCAGCACCTCGATCTCGTCGCCGGACGCCACGTTTCTGCCGGCGGGGACGAGGGCAAGGGCATTGGCTCTCGTCGTTCCGGAGAGCTGGTGAGACTGCTGGCCGCCTGCGGAGCGGACCTCGAGTCGTCCGTCGTCTCGGAAGCGTGCCTCGACGCGAACGAGGTGCAGCCTCCCGTCGCGGCTCGCGGGGAGGGACTCGGCCGCAAGCGCCCGTACGGGCCGGGCAACCGGTTCCGGGTCCCCGGCGAGCTTGCGCAGGCCCGGAAGAGCGATCACCTGGTAGCTCACCATCGCGGAGACCGGGTTGCCCGGGAGCCCGAAGAAGACGACCCGGGAGCCATCCGAGCGAGAGCTCCGATCCACACCCTTGGCCTCCTCCTTGTCCTCGGCTCCGCCGGGTGTAGGGGGACCCCCAGCCCTACTGGGTCTAGGGATCCAGGCAAGTGCCAGCGGCTTCGCCGGCCGGATGGCGACGGCGAGCTCGAACGCCTCTCCGCCGGCCTGGCTACGGGCGAGGCGGTCGAGCTCGGTCTTTACGTAGTCGAACTCGCCCATGCTCACTCCACCCGTCGACAGGACGGCGTCGCAGTCCTCCAGGGCGGCTCGTAGCGCCTTTTCCACCGCAGCCTCGTTGTCGCGTACGACGCCGAGGTCGACGGGCTCGAAGCCGTCGAAGGCCACGAGGGCACAGAGCGTCCGGCGGTTCGACTCGCGGATCTGGCCGGGCAGGAGGGGCGTGCTCCCCCCCATGAGCTCGTCACCGGTCGACATGCCGCCGACACGGGGCCGGCG
>JASHRK010000179.1 GCA_030037405.1 Acidimicrobiales bacterium
GAGAACTGCAGAGAGTAGAAGGCAACTCGCCCGGGGACGCTTTTCCCGAACACCGCACGACCGATCTGGGAGAGGACGGTGGGCGTGCCGGAGACGAAGGGGACGGCATGGATGAGCGCCGCGAAGATCGACACCCCGAGGAACAGCGTCCCGAGGATCGTTGCCATGAGGAGAAGCGTCCGGCGAGCGTTCTTCACCGTGGGATCGCGGAAGACGGGAACGGCGTTGGAGATAGCCTCCATCCCCGTCATGGCGGAGCCGCCGTTCGCGAAGCCCCTCAAGAACAGGAACACGGGAACCCCGAGGAGGAGCCCGGTTCCGGCGACCCCGATCGCGACGTGACCTTGGGAGTGGAGGGCGTACCTGTGGAGGTGACCCTCGATGGCAAGCCGTGCGAGCCCGGCGGCGAAGAGCACGCCCATGCTGACGAGGAACCAGTAGGTCGGCGCGGCGAATACCCGTCCGGCCTCGCGTATCCCGCGCAGGTTTCCGTAGGTGAGGATGAGGACGAACCCGACAGAGAGCTCGACCGGGTAGGGGGAGAGCACCGGGAAGGCTGAGATGACGGCGTCCACCCCGGCGGCGATCGACACCGCCACGGTCAGGGTGTAGCTGAGCAGCAGAGCCGCCCCGGGTATCTGGGCGACGGTGAAACCGAAGTTCTCCCGGCTCACCACGTACGAGCCGCCGGACACCGGGTAGGTCCTGACGACCTGGCGGTAGCACACGCACACGAGGCCGAGAACGAAAAGAAGCATGAGCGTGACAGGCGTCACGAGAGCGAAAGCGGCCACGCCGGCTACCGGCACGAGGATCCGGAGGATGGACTCGGACGCGTACGCCGCCGACGACATGACGTCGGACGAGAGGACGGCGAGGGCCGTCGGCTTGCCGAGACGCTCCTTGTGGAGGTCGTCGTTCACAAGAGGCGGCCCTAGCAGGGCGCGCTTGAGCCGGTACCGGGTTGCTTCGGGCATCTCCTTCATCTGCCTCTGCAACGCCGGCCGAGGTGTTTCCAGCCAGCTCGGTTCTTGCGTCGTGACCTCCGGGATCGGCTCAGCAGGAGCATCTTGGCCTGCTCGGGCGCCTCCCGGACTGCCTCGGCCTGGCTCGTTCATGCCTTGTTCATGTCTTGGCGGGATTATTCATGCCTCTTTCATGCGAGGTTCCGGCAGGATAAGTTCAAATGGTCTTTAACTCGCGCCTTTCAATCGGGCCGGGGTTCCGGCAAGACGGGCAAGATTCGAGACCGTATGCGTCAATGGTCCGACCTATGGTAGAACAGGGCTTGTCCTGAGAGAGGGGGTAGCTGTGGTCACGACTGCAGAGGAGCTTCGCGAGCAGGCGAAGAAGGACGGCGTCGAGTTCCTCTTCGCCATGTTCGTCGACATGCACGGTAAGCCCTGCGCCAAGATGGTCCCCGTCGAGGCGATCGACGTCCTCATGGGCGGGGGCGCCGGCTTCGCGGGATTCGCCGCCGGTCCGATGGGCCAGAGCCCGGCCGATCCCGATCTCATCGCAGTACCCGACCTCTCCTCCTACACGATCGCCCCGTGGCAACCGGGCCTTGCCGTGCTCCAGTGCGACGTGCACGTCGAGGACGAGCCGTGGCCGTACTCGCCGCGGGTCATCTTGAAAAGGGTCCTCGAGAAGGCGGCGGCGCGAGGGCTGGCGTACAACGTGGGTTGCGAGGCCGAGTACTTCCTCGTGCGGCGCAGCGAGCAAGGGGGCATCGAAGTCGCCGACCCACTCGACCGCCAGGGCCTCCCGTGCTACGACGCCAAGGGTCTCTCGCGCAGCTACGAGCACCTCACGACGGTGTCCCGGTTCATGAACCAACTCGGTTGGTCAAACTACGCCAACGACCACGAGGACGCCAACGGCCAGTTCGAGCAGAACTTCCGCTACGCCGATGCCATGACGAGCGCTGACCGCCTCATCTTCTTCCGCTACATGGTGCACATGGTCGCTCACCGGGCCGGTCTGGCGGCGACGTTCATGCCCAAGCCCTTCGCCAACCTGACGGGGAACGGGCTCCACTTCCACTCGAGCCTCTGGGACGCAAAGACGGGCGAGGAGCTCTTCGCCGACGCCTCCGATCCGCGAGGGCTCGGGCTCTCGCAGACCGCC
Source organism: Acidimicrobiales bacterium (assembly GCA_030037405.1). GTDB lineage: Bacteria > Actinomycetota > Acidimicrobiia > Acidimicrobiales > Bog-793 > JOPF099. The sequence goes on from JASHRK010000179.1 coordinate 2,131, forward strand.
TACCACTACATCGGCGGCCTCATCGACCACGCCCGCGCGCTCGTCGCCGTCACCTGCCCGACTGTCAACTCCTACAAGAGGATGGGGGTAGGGGCGCCCACCTCGGGAGCGACCTGGGCGCCTGCCTATGCCACCTACGGGGGCAACAACCGGACCCAGATGCTCCGCGTCCCGGAGCCTGGCCGGGTGGAGAACCGGGCCTGCGACGGCTCCGCCAACCCCTACCTGGCCATGGCGGTCCAGCTGGCAGCAGGGCTCGACGGCATGGACCGCAAGCTCGACCCGGGCGAGCCCAACCTCGCCAACCTCTACGAGCTCTCAGCCGGCGAGGTTGCAGCCCGCGGGATCCGCTCGATGCCCTCCACCCTGCTCGATGCTGTCGGAGAGCTCGCGGATGACGGAGTCCTCCGCGAGGCGCTCGGAAAAGCGCGGGGCGAGGACTACATCGACTACTACGCCAAGGTGAAGCGTGAGGAGTTCCTCTCGTGGCACGCAGAGGTAACCGAATGGGAGGTCGACCGCTATCTGACGCTGTTCTAGGAGACTCCACGGCCGCTCTGCGGCGCCTCGGCGGAGACAGAGACATTTCCGAGGGTGAAAGGAGAGCACCTTGTCCGACATGAGCATCAAGATCTCGAGCGACACAGAGGTCGGCGCCTACCAGGGCGGCGAGCTCACGAAAGGCACCAACTGGTGGGGTGCCTTCGTCGTCGGACTGGCGGGGACCATCCTTGTGACCGGCGTCACAGGTCCTGTGCTCGCCGGAGCGGGGGCGGCGGCCATCCCCGAGTTCTTCTTCGTGACCGTGACGGGTGCCGTGCTGTGCATATGCGTCGCCGAGATGGCGACGATGCTTCCCGACCGCACGGGCGGCTGTCCTGCGTACGCCTACTTCGCCTTCAAGGACCGGTTCCCGAGAAGCTCGCCCATCATCAACGGCGTGACCTCGTGGATGTACTGGCTCGGCTGGTGGCCTGTCATGGCGGTGAACAACATACTGATCGGCGGGATACTGGCAACGCTGTTCAACGTGAACATCTCCCACACGATCAAGTTCATGGCCGGAGCCGTGCCGATCCCCGTCTTCACTCTGATCGTCGGCGCCATCATCTGTCTCTTCCTCTTCGTTCCCTCGTATCTCGGCATCCGTCTCGGGACGGCATTCGCCACGCTGCTCGGACTGCTGTCGATGATCCCGCTCACGTTCCTCGCGATCTCGCCGATATTCCACCCGTCTGTCTTCCACGTCACCAACATCTGGCCGATGACGACTCCGGGCGGCCACTCGTTCTTCTCTCTCCACACCTGGACGCTCTTTCTCGAGTACACGGCCCTTCTTACCTGGAATGTGATCGCAATGGAGGCAGCCGCGTGCTACCTCGGCGAGTGCAAGAACCCCTCCCGGGACGCGCCTATAGCGATGTCGCTCGAAGGTGGCTATGGCGTCTTCATCTACACCGTCATCCCGCTTGTCTTCTTCGGTGTCCTGGGTCTTTCGGCGATCCAGTCGACCGCGGCCGACCCGGGGGCGCTCTTCGGTGGGTTCATGCTGCACGTCATCCACGTGACCGCCTTACAGGACGTGGTGGACGTCGTTCTCATAATCGCCCTGTTGCTGTCGAGCCTGAACGCCATCATGGGTCCCGCGCGCTCGCTCCACCAGGCCGCGATGGACGGTGACCTGCCGAAGATCTTCGCTCACCGGAACAAACACAACGTGCCCGACTTCTCGATGGCGCTCAACACCCTTTTGAACATCATCCTCATAGCCTTCGGTGCTCCAGCCGTCATCTACATCTTCTCCAACGTCGGTTACGTCGGCTCCTTCGTCCCGGTCATGTTCGGCTATTACTTCCTGCGCCGCTGGAAGCCGAACCTGCCGAGGCCCTTCAGGCTGCCGGAGTGGATGAAGTACGTCGCCCTCTTCGTCGGCGTCTTCTATCTCATCGCCTGGGGCTGGGGCATCCCCCTCTGCTCGCTGCACGGCTGCGCGGTCGGGTCGGGCAACGAGCTGCCCCAGTTCTTCCTCGGCTGGGCGGTCGTGCTCGTCTGGTTCCCGCTCTGGGGATGGCGCAAGCATCGGGACCGCAAGGCCGGGGGCGTAACGGCGGCACCGCTTGCTGAGGTCGAGGCCTAGCGATCCGAGGCGGGAAGCCCGCGCCTCGGATCACGCGGCCGTGCTGCTCGCCTCTCCGGGCAAGCCCTTCAGCAACGCCGCTGTCGAGACCGCGGTCGAGTTGGCGGGCCCGGTCTCCATCCGTGTCCTCTCGGTGGCACGGATCTACGGGACCGCCCTCGGGCTGCAACATCCCGGCCTGCTGCCGAGCAAGCAAGAGCTCGCCGCCCAGGAGGAGATCGTCGCCGACGCGATCAAGCGGATAGAGAAGGCAGGGGGGAAGGCCAAAGGCGAGGTAGTGGCGACACGCAACAACGCCAAGACCTTTCTCAGGGCGGCGGAGCGGTACTCGGTCCGCCATGTCGTGCTCGACCGGAACGAGGCGGGCCGGCTGCGCCGGCTCCTCGAGGGAGACGCCGCCTCCTCACTGCGCCGGCAGCTCACTGCCGACGTGAGCGTGCGCGTCGTCGGGAGCGGGCCTGGGCGCGTCGGGAGCGGGCCCTGACGGCGATGGAAACCGAGGGCGACCAGCGAGGCCGGAGCTCGCGAGCTCCGAGAGCGGGCGCTCCCCGTTCGCAGATGCGGCCCCTCGTCGTCGGAGCCGTGGTGCTGGTTGCCGCCGCGGCGGGCACTATCGTCCACTTCGCTCTCTCGCACTCGGACTTGAAGCCCGCCAAGATCTACCCGGCGTCTCCGGCCGTTCTCGCCGAGATCGCCCACGTGACCCCTGCGATCGAGAACGCGGTCGGCATCCCGTCCACCGTGTCGACACCGGCCATCGCCAAGGGAGAACCCTCGCTTCGCGCTGGCCGCCGGCCGGCGGCCCTCTACGTCGGGGCCGAGTTCTGCCCGTACTGCGCTGCCGAGCGCTGGGCGATCATCATGACCTTCGACCGTTTCGGGACCTTCGGCCACCTGAGCGAGACGACGTCTTCACCGTGGGACACCGATCCGAGGACTCCGACGTTCACGTTCTATCGGGCCCATTACTCGAGCCGGTACGTGACCCTCCTCACCGTCGAGCACGAGGGAAACGACTCGAGCGGGGCGGGCACGCACCACGTGTTGCAGCCCCTGACGCCCCTCGAGGGACGGCTCTGGTCTCGGTACTCGGCGCACTTCGGAGAGGCTGAGCAGTTCCCGTTCTTCGACGTCGGCAACGAGGCCTTCGTCATTGGGGCGAGCTACGACCCGGGAGTGCTCGCCGGTCGCAGCCAGGCGGAGATAGCCGCCGATCTGAAAGACCCCTCTGCCATCTCGACAAGGGACATCGTCGGAGAAGCCAACTATCTGACCGCTGCAGTCTGCTCGGTCACCGGGTCGCGCCCCGGCGCCGTCTGCTCGGTCGCCGCCGTCAGGCGCGCGGCCCGGAAGATGGGGATCGGGGCGCTCCGCTCGTGAGCACCGGGGGCGGCAACGGCTAGTCCCTCAGCACCCAGTAGCTGACGGCGGGCGAGTCGCCGACGTTCCGCCAGCTGGCGATGCCCCGGCGGGCAGCGAGGAGAACCTCGCCGGCACGTAGCACCGGTTGCCCGTGGCCGACGGCGACTTGGACGAGTCCTGTGACCACCGCGGTCAGCTCGGGCCCCTTGTGCGGGAAGGGAGCGTTCACGCCCATGCCGGGCTGCAGCGACACGAGGTAGGCACGAAGTCCTGCTTCGGCGTCGTCGAGGAGGGGCGTCACGGCGTTGACGCTGGAAAGGTCGGAGAGCGTGTGGCGGCGACCGATCCGGTAGTCGGGCGAGATCTCGCCGCCGAGCAGCTCGTCGAGGCTGACGTTGAGGCGGCCGGACAGCTGCAGGAGGGTGTCGAGGGAGAGGCCCCTCTCACCCCGCTCGGCCTGGGAGATGGCGCTCGGCGACACCCCGGCCAGCTTTGCCACGGCGGTCTGGCTCAGCTCGCGGCGGAGGCGGTAGGCGCGAAGCGCCGTCCCGACCCGGGCGGCGGCGGGCGATTCGGTGAGCGAGAGCCCGTCGTCCGTCGCGCTGTAGCGAAAGAGCCGGCCCTGCACGCCGGGTCCGCGCCCTTCGGCTTTGGCGATCCGGAGGCGGTCCCCGTGCACCACGACGACGCACTGGGTGATGCGTTCGATCTCGTCGGCCAGGGTCCGAAGGCGCTGGGTGGCCGGGAGAGACCAGTAGGCGACGGCGCCGAGGTCGAGCAGCATCGGGCAGCAGCGCGCGAAGAAGGCGGTCGCCTGGGATGCTCCCCATTGCTCGGCCATCAGCCCGAGCGAGTCGAAGATGAGGAGCGGGTGGGCGAACTCGCGGCAGAAACGACGGATCGCCGCCAGCAACGATCCCTTGTCCTGTAACGACGATCGCGGGCGGCCGTCGATCACCTCGAGCCCGGGGTAAGCGGCGCGCACCGGGTCGGGCGCGCTCCTCACGGTCACGTACGCCGCGCCTCCGTAGTCTTGGCGGCGGTGCACGACAGCCGCAAAGAAGGGTGCCCTCAGCTGCTCGTCCGGGCCGTCGCAGACCCACACGACGTTGTCCCCCCAGTAGAGGCCGCCGAGGGCGCGGTCAAGGTCCTCGACACCCGTGGTGGCGACCCCATCTGACAGCACTGCTTCAGAGTACAGCAGTTTCTTGCTGATATGCTACACGAGCCGGTGTGGGCGCAAGAGCGTGGGGTACTGAGGTCGTTTGGGTGGGCTCAACCCAGGACCTGTCTACAGCACTGCTGTCAGCTATATAGAGTCTGATCTGCTCTGCTTCTAGGATCTGTAAGTGATGCGTCTATCCGACAAGGGGCCGCAACGTAGGAGCGGCGAGCAGTGAGGGGAGCGCGCCGGATCCTCGTAGCTGTCGACAGGCTCGATGGGTTCGAAGCGGTCGTGAACGCCGTCGCCGCAGTAGCGGCCGAGGACGGCTCCGAGGTCAGGGTGCTCCACGTACAGGAGTACGCCCGTTCCGGCCCGGCTCGCTTCGACCTCGAGGAAGCTTCGGATGCCAACTTCGTGTGCCAGCTTGCCGCCCTCGAGCTCTCGCTCGCCGGCGTCGCAGCGACACCTCACCTGCTGCGCGCCCTCTACGAGAACACCGCGCGGGCGATCTCGGCGGCGGCCTGCAGCTTCGGGGCAGATCTCATCGTCCTCGGCGCCGCCCGGCGGCGACGTCTCCCGCGCTTGCGACAACGGGTGACGGAGAGAGTCTCGGAGACGGCGCCATGCCCGGTCCTTGTCGTCGGCCGCGATGCCACCGAGCGTTCCATCGCCATCCGCTCGCATGCCCTTCGCCACCCGGGATCGTCTTGAGGCTCCAGAGGCTGGTGTTTGACCGCAGTGACGGCGGGTACGTCAGCAGTGAACGAGTGACGGACGATCAAACGACAAGATCAGGTGCTCCATGCTGTTTGCGACGACAGTGATCCGCGGCCTGGATCATGGCCTCTCCAATGGCTGTCGAGGCGTTCGATGCACCGCCTCCGTAGCGGGTTCTCACGTCACCGTGGCGTTCGTGGTCGTCTGTGTGTTCGTCGTGGCCGTCTTCCTCAGCGTCGTCGTCCACGGCTCGTCCCGTACGCGTGGCGGCGAAGGCGGCGGGTGGTGGAGACGGCGCCGCGGGGACAGCCCTCCGAAGACGCCGCCTCCCGGCCAGCCCGACGGGTGGCCCGCCATCGAGGAGAGCACCCGCCAACGGTCGCACCGTCGCCGGCCTCGTCCGGCCTCGCTCTGCTCGCTGCGTTCTGCTCCATGCCGGGCGGGGAGGCGGGCGGTCCGAGCGTAGGGATTGCCCGCTGAGCAACGAGCGGCGTCGCCCGACCCGGGCGGGCGGGAAGCCGGCTTGTGGTGGTTCCTCAGGGGATGCGCACGTCGTGGTACCCGGTCGCCTGGGTTCTCTGCTCGTCGCTCAAGTCGGTGTCCTTGACCGGGGTGACGAGAGTCCAGTGCTTGCCCACCGGACAGCGCTGCAACCGCGCCCAGCCGAGACGCACCGCCTTCAACGATGCGCCGGGGATCCAGATCGTGGTGAAGAGGTGTCCCTTGCGGCAGCGCACGACCACGTTGCCGCCGACCTTGTAGCCGAGGCGGCGCGCCAGCAAGGTCCCTGCGGTGAGGAGAAGGATCACGAAGACGAAGAGGCGACGTCCTGGTGGCACCGTCTGCTGTCCCCGCGCCGGCGATCGCCACTGTGCCATGAGGCCTCGAGGGTACTCTCCTTCCTCCGCGCCCGCCGCAGCGAGGGGAGGGACCGACCGCCACGATCCGGGCCGGCTCCGCTGAGATCAGGGGGACAACCGCCGCCCTTCTTCGGCGAGCTGGCGCAGGTGCTGGAGGGCGGCGGACCAGTACCGCTCGTACTTGACGAGCCAGGGTGCCAGAGCCTCGGAGAGGACCTCGCCTTCGATCCGGTACAGCTGCTGACGACCCTGACGCTCGGCGCTCACGAGCCCCGTTGCCCGCAGGTTCATCAAGTGCTTGGAGATCCCTGAGGCGACGAGGTCGGGAAACTCCGCGGCGAGCTGGCCGACGGTGAGAGGGCCCCGTTCGGCCAGGAGGTCGAGGATGTGCCTGCGCGTGGGGTCGGCGATGGCCCGAAAGATGTCGTCGCTGGCACTAGGCAACGCTTGCGGCCACGAGGTCGGCGAGGCGCTCCAGGATCTGGTGCCGGTCGGCACCACGCTCGTAGGCTCGTAGGGTGTCGGCCCAGCCCGGCTTGCCGATGCCGGCGAAACCGTCGTGGATGACGGTGACCTCGGTGCCAACGGGCTTGGCCGTGAGGGTGATGACGAGGCGACCGGGGTGTACCCAGCCCTCTCCTTCCTCGATCCACGACAGGATCAGTCGACCCTCCGGCACGATCTCGAGCACCGTCCCGCTGATCCGCGTCTCACCATCGGGGCCGAGCAAGCTGTAGGTGCCACCGACCTTCATGTCGATCTCGATGTTGGGGCTCAGCCATTGGCGCAGCGCTTCCTCGGTCGCCAGCCATCGCCACACGGCACTCGGCGGTGCCTGGATCTCTATCGAGCGGGCTACTTCGGGCATCGTACCGACCTCCAATACACTACCAATTAGTAATAGATTACTATATGGTAAGATATCGTTCTGTCAAGGTCTGAGCTGACCGGTTCGTCCGGTGGGACACCAGGCAGCTCGCCGCTCGCACGCAGTCTGGACGTGGCTCACGCACGGGTTCGTCACCGATGCCCACCTACTGGCGCTGGCGCGTCGCCACGATGCCCACCTGGCCACCCTCGACCGGGCATGAGAGCTATGGGCGCGGGTACGACGACGTCGTGCTCGTTCCGGTCGCATAGGGCCCGAGCCCAGGGCCCCGCTCTCTCCCTCAGGACGCGAGCACGGAGACGAAGAGGTTCTCCATCGCCTGCCAGTGTCGCTCGGCGGCGGCTTCGTCGTAGCTCCCGTTGTCCGGAACGGCGAAGCCGTGGTGGGCAGGGTAGGTCTCGATGGTGTGGGCGACGCCAGCATCGCTCAGGGCCTTCTCGAGCAGGTCCTTCTGCTCGTCGGTGAAGGACTGGTCCTCGATCGCACCGGCCACGTAGACGGTGGCTTCGATCGCACCCGCTTTGTGGTGAGGGCTGTCAGGGTCGTCCTCCTTGGCAAGGTTGCCGCCGTGGAAGGAAGCGCATGCCGCGATCCGTCCACCTAGGTTGGCGGCCGCGTTGAGGGAGAGCCGGCCTCCCATGCAGTATCCGGTGGTCCCGGCCCCACCTGGCTTCTTCTCCGGCAACGAGTCGAGGTAGTCGACGAATGCCCCGGCGTCGCGAGCCGCCATGTCGGGGGTGTAGCCCCGCATCATCCCCATGATCCACTCCATCGACTCCTTGTTCTGGAACACGGTGCGCATGTCGACCGGATCGTAGGGTCCGTTGCGGTAGTAGAAGTCGGGCACCAGGACGACGTAACCCAGTGCGGAGAGCCGCTCGCCCATCTGGCGCATGGTGTCGCGCATCCCGCCGGCGTCTGGGAACATGATCACCGCCGGCCAGGGTCCTTCACCCTCCGGGATGCTGAGGGATGCCGGGCAGGTCCCGTCCCCGGTCTCGATCTCCACGCTGCGCTGTGCCATCGGGTCCTCCGTCTCTCAGCCTGGCCGTCACGCTATAGTCCCGAGGCCCGTTCCCGCCCGCGTACGCTGGTCTATCCACGCCGCGACGGAATGCGACAGGGCGAGGCACAGGTCACCCTAGATGCTGAGCTCCCCACGAGGTCCTTCGAGACCCTCTGGCGACAACATTGTCGGCGCTGCTGGCAACACTGCTGGTGGCTCAACCGAGGCACGCTCTCCCGCATACCTGCGCAAGCTGTTGGTCCTGCTCCTGCCGGCGGCGCTCTTCAATGCCTACGACAGCGAGCTTCGCGCGGTGCTTCTCACGCAATTGAAGGCTTCCTTCCACGTGGGGACGGCGGCGATCGGGGTTGCCAACATCCCTATCGGCGCCGGCCAGTTCGTCGCCTTCTTCGTGGTGCTCTTGGCCGACCGGGTCGGGCGGAGACCGATCCTCATGTGGACGATCCTCGGCTACACGGTGTGCACCACTCTCACGGCGGCGGCCTGGAACCTGTGGGCTTTCGCCGCCTTCCAGTTCGGGGCACAGATCTTCATCGGCGCCGAGTTCGGTGTGGCGGTGACGCTGCTTGCTGAAGAGGTCCCTGCCGTGCGGCGGGGCCGGTTCCTGTCATGGCTCCTTCTCGTGAGCCCGCTCGGTGCCGTTCTCGCCGGCCTGCTCGTGGCAGTGGGGTTCCTCCACAACCCGATCGGCTGGCGGGCGTTCTTCCTCCTGGCGGTCCTGCCTCTCCTCGTGGTCGCCGTCGCCCGGCGCCAGTTGGAGGAGAGCCACGCCTTTCTCGAGGCCGGAGGTCGCCGCCGCCTCGCTTCGCAGCGCTCGGCCCGCCAGGCAGTTGCAGATTCGATCGCCGTCTTCCGAGGTGGGACGAGGCGGCGTGCTCTCGCCGTCGGTGCCATCGCCTTGCTGCAGGGGATGGCTTCGGCCGCCGCCGTCGGTTGGTGGACCTACTACGCAGAGCACGAACGACACTTCGGTACGGGGACCGCCGGCTCCTTCTTCGCCATCGCCGCCCTTGTGAGCGTGGGAGGGTACCTCGTCTGTGGCCGGCTGATGGACAGGGTAGGGCGGCGCCCTACGGCTCTCCTCTACATCCTCTGCGCAGTGGCATGCGCCGTCGTCACGTTCCAGGTCTCGAGCCGCTGGCTGATGCTGCCCTTCCTGATCGGCACGGCGTTCTTCGGCATTGGTGTCGCGCCCGTCCTCTCGGCATTCGCCGTCGAGCTGTTCCCGACCCATATACGAGCCCAAGCGTCGGCCTGGATACGCAACGGTTTCGGCAACACGGGCTCTGTCCTCGGCCCGGCTCTCGTCGGGATCCTGGGCGCCGCGAACGGACCCCTGCACAGCATCGGCAACTCCGTCACCGTGCTGATCCTCTGTCTCCTTTTGGGCACGCCGGTCGTCGTCTGGGCGATCTCGGAGACTCGTGACGTACGTCTCGACGAGGAGCTCGGCGGGGGTGACGCCAGCGACGCCAGCCTGTCCTGAGGAACCCGGTACAGCTCATGGCGCCGTCGGCAGAACGCTCGGCGGAAGCAGAATGGGAGGCAGAGACATGAGCACCGAGGACACTGGTCGGGCCGCCCGCCTGACGCCACGCGACGGGTGGCGAGCATGGCGAAGGGTCGCGCCGGCGGCCGTGCTCGTCTCT
>JASHRK010000180.1 GCA_030037405.1 Acidimicrobiales bacterium
GTCTTCGTCAACCCCGGCGATCGCGTGGTCATCCCGCAGCCGACCTACGGCCTCTACCGGCAGGCGTGCGAGGCAGCCGGGGCGGAGATCGTGCGAGTCCCGACAGCCGGCTACCGGCTCGACCTCGAGGCGATGGCCGCCGCGGCGACGGGCGCAAAGCTCGTCTTCGTCTGCGACCCGAACAACCCGACCGGGGACGCGCTCGCCGCGAAGGAGTGGGCTTCGTGGTTAGAGCACCTGCCCGAAGGATGCGTTGCCGTTGCCGACGAGGCTTACGCCGACTACATCGACCCGGCCGAGCGGCCCGCGCGGGTGGGAGACGTCGAAGCGGGCCGCCGGGTCGTCGTGCTGCGCACGTTCTCGAAGCTGTTCGGGATAGCGGGCCTCCGGCTCGGCTTCGCTCTCGTGCATCCCGATCTCGTTCCCTGCTACGACGCCGTCCAGGAGCCGTTCAACGTCAACCGAGTCGCCCTGGCAGCGGGGCGGGCCTGCCTCGCCGACCCGTCGGCCATCGAGGCTCGCCGGCGCGAGGTCGTCGCAGCCAGGGAGTCGTTCTCCTCAGCCCTCTCCGAGATCGGCATCTCGACGTGGCCCTCTCAGGCGAACTTCGTCCTTTGCTCGCCGGGCGGAGACGACCGGGCTTGGTACGACGCCCTGTTGCAGAGGGGCTTTCTCGTCCGCCCAGGGTCCGAGTACGGGCTCGGCGGGCACCTTCGCATCACCATCGCCCCAGATGACGTCATGAAGCGGCTCGTGGAGGCGATGGCCGAGGTGCGCGACGATCTGGCGGCGACTGGGCGCTCGGCCTGACCCGCGGAGCTTGGGCAGCCCCGGGGTCCGCGACCCCCGGGGGTAGCTTCCTCAGGCTCTCTCGGGAGCGATCCAGACTGGAGACGACCAGGCCATCTCGCCGTCCTCGAGCGTGACACGCACGTAGTACCAGCTCGGGCAGGTCACAGGGAGCTCGAAAGACGTGGCGAGCCGGGTGTTCCCGAGGCTCCCGAGCCCGCCCGTGCCGAGCTGTATGCCGAGCCTGCCTTCCCCGGTCCGGCCGAGCTCCACCCGCCCTGACGCCGCCAGCTCGCCGAGGGTCGTAGTGGCGGACGAGGGGTTCGTCGTCACGCGCACGGCCGCCTCCGGAGGCCCGAGGAGCGTAAGCTCGATCCCGCCCCGCTGCGCCCCGTACTGCGAGTGGAAGTTGCGCGTCTCGGCCAACCAGGCAACGGCGTTGCTCCCGACGTCGACGATCTCCGGCGACCAGAAGGCGGTCTGGAGGACGCGGCCGGCTTCGATCTCGAGGCGCCCGCTCCAGTCAGTCCGGGGCGTCTCGCCCGTCGTCCACTCGAGCCGTGCCGGGACGGCGATCTCCCCTTCGCCAAGCTCGAGCTCGGGTTGGAGCGTCTGGACGACTGACCCGTTGCAGACGACGTCGAGGCGGGCGACGTCGCGGTAGCCGCCGGCCGTGATCGTGAGCGCCGCCGTCGGGGCGGGGGGCGCCTCGGTTCCCATGAAGCAGTCGTTCAGGCGGAGATCGACCACGATGTCCCGGGTGGTGGCGGCGAGGGTCCGGCGCTCGTGGAGGGCGGCGAAGATGGCTTGGCGGCTCAGCTCCTCGGCGAAGGCGCCCACGTAGCTCGCGCCGTTGCCGTGGTCGGAGGAGGATATGAGCCCGAAACGATGCCCTTGCGCCAGCCCGTCCGCCACGAAGGTTCCGGTCAGCGTGCCGTCGGAGTACTGGCGAAAGCAGCCGTCCGCCTCGTAGTTGCCCCGACACGCCTGGAAGATCTCGACGAGGCGCAGCATGTCCTCGGCGTGGTACGACCAGTCGAAGGGGACCATCGCCGAGCCGGGATGGTGCGGGATCGTGAGGCTTCGCTGCCCGGCAGAGCGCAGGTGCTGCCACAGCGTCTCCGGTGTCGAGGTCTTGGCGGCCGTCGATGAGTAGATGGGGGCGCCGCGCATGCTCGACTCGTAGATGACGTTCTGATGGCCCGTCGCCGAGGTCCACTCGAAGCCGTAGAAGGGGACGAAGCGGTCTCGCACGTAGAGGACGTCGGCGAGTTTCTGGATCGACCACCACTGGTACTGGGAGGTGTTCTCGGCGTGGTCGGTGACCGCCCAGAAGTCGTACTCGCAGACGTCGAAGGAGTAGCGGTAGAAGTCGTCGAGCTCAGGCTCGTCCCCGGCCGTGCAACGGCTGATGAGCGAGTGGCGGTGGAGGTCGCCCCAGTAGAGCTTGTGCGGCCTGCCGCCGATCGATGTCTCGTAGCGGCTCTCCGCCTCGCCCCGGCGGGCGCCCGCCCACGGGCGGCAGTCGGAAGGAGCTTCCGAGAGGGCAAGGAGCGGCGACGGCTTATGCACGGCTGCCGCCTCCGCCGTCCTCGCCACCGGCGCCTTCGCGGGTGAGGGGCCCTCGCCTGGCGGAGGCACGGCAGCCGTCCGGATGCGCCCGCCCGTATGGACCGAGTGCCAGACGACCTCGCCGTAGTGGTCGCGGCGTCGTATGCACTCCTCGCCGCCGAAGCCCTCCGTCCAGCTGAGCTCGCGTGCCTTGCGGCCGTCCTCCTGCCAGGAGACGACGACGCCGTTGCCTCCGTCGGTGGCGACGGCCGGTTCCTCGAGAGGCCCGTCTGTCTCGTCGAACGCGGTGAGGTTGCCCCAGCCTGACGGCCCGTGCCACTCGACGACGGTGTCCCAGAAGTACAGCATGAGGGGGAGCCGCCGCAGGCACCTGTAGCCGACGGCGATGTCGCCCCCGGAGGTCGTGGCGAGGCGGGGCAGGCCGGCCGGGGAGACGAGGACTCCGGCGCCGACCGTACCGGTGTCTTCGACCCTTCTGTCGTCGATCCCTGCGGAGGCCGGCGCCTCGGTGTCGAGGCGTACGACCACGACCTCGGCCGTCACGTCCGGTGCGAGGTCGCCCGGGACCGCCCTCCCGTCCGGACGGGTGCCCGTCCGGCGGGGGAAGGCCATCTCGTCCCGTGTGCGCAGCCTCGTCGGCCCGGAGCCGCCGTGCCCGCCGAGAGCGACGGCGTCGTAGGCGCACCAGAGAGAGCCGTCCGGCGTGAAGGCGACGCTCGGGTGAAGCGAGTACGCCCCCGGAGTTGCCAGCAGCCGGCGGGCTGGCGCCTCGCCGGAGCGATGGAGCCGAAGGGCGGTCTGGTACCCGTTGCCTCCGTAGCTCGTCCAGGCGTAGG
>JASHRK010000181.1 GCA_030037405.1 Acidimicrobiales bacterium
TCGGCGCCACCCGCGCCGCCGGTTGTGAGTCGAAAGGCGTCGCGAGCAAGCCGTACCCTTTGGTTCGTGCCGCTCGCCATCAAGGAGGTAGCTCTCGACAACGCGATAGAGCGCCTTCGCGTGTCTGCGTGGGCACTCGGCAATGTCGCCGGCGGCGCCGGCACGAGCGTCCCGGAGCACGTGAACAGGTACCTGTCGCAGGTCGAGTCCGCTGAGGCGCAGCTCCGTAGCATCTTCATGGACCCGGAGGTCTGGAACCGCCTTCACGGCGAACAGTTCTGGGCGATTCGTGCGCTCTCGTCAGGTAGCCCGCGCCCGATCGCGCTCATCGACGCCGAGGCCCAGGAGCAGCAGCGCTACGTCGAGAGCCTTATGGAGCGCCTCAAGCAGCTCGGGGACCGCATCACAATGGCACCGGGTCGCCTCGCGGTGCTTGACACGCACGTCTTGCTCCACTTCCAGCCGCCCAGTCAGGTCAACTGGAAGGAGGTGCTCGGTGTCGATGCGGTGCGCCTCGTCCTCCCGCTCCGCGTCGTCGAGGAGCTGGACGAGTTCAAGTACCGCGGACGCGATGACCTGGCGGACCGCGCTCGCCGGCTCCTAGGCGCGCTGTGGTCTGTGCTCGAGTCGACCAAGGGCACGCCCGTCCGCCTTACCGAAGGAGTGACAATCGAACTCCCCGTAAACGACGAGCCGCGACGCCGGACACTTGACGCCGACGAGGAAGTCCTCTCGGAGTGCTCTACGCTCGCAGCAGTCGGCGCGCCAGTCACGCTCGTCACGGACGACACGGGGATGTCGCTGCGAGCCGTAGCGCGAGGGCTCGCGGTAGTGCGTATGCCGGAGAAGTACCTGCGGGTGAGGACGCCCTCGGAGAACGCGCCACCGCTCTGACGCGAGCGAAGCGTTCCATGCGCTCCGCCCCTCGAGGACGAGGGCCCGCGGTGAGGTCTGCTCACTTAGCATCGAGCCGGGCTGCGGTCATGGTCATGGTCTTCTCCTTTCAACAGCGCCGGTCAGTGGGCGAAGGAGCTGAACACCTTGACGGCGACCAGCAGGGCCGAGGAAATGAGGTAGACGCGCAGGCTGAGCAGCCCGACCCGGCGGATGGGAGAGATCTTCGGTGCGGGAAGCTGGTCGAGGGGTGGCATCCTCCAGGTGTCGCGGTCGAGGTGGCGCACCTCGGCCAACCGGTCGCTCTTTCCGCCCGCCGCCACCCGCCGCTGCTTGGCGACGGCCAACGCGGGCAACACACCGAACAGGGTGACGGCCATCCCGACAGCGAAGAAGACCTCAGTCAGCATCTTCCCCGACACCGACGTGAACAGGGTGGAGATCACCAGGATGAGGCTCAAGATGATCAGCACGCCGACAATGGTGATCGTCAGGACGTTCTGCCAGGTCTTGTTGACCCACGGGCCGAGCACGTCCTTGTCGTTGCAGAGCAGGACCAAGAACAGCACAGCGGAGGGGAGAAGGATCCCGGCGAGGACCTGGACGTACTCGGTGAGCACCCCGAGGAAGTGGCTGCTGCCCAGGAGCACCATCGCGCAGGCCAGGACGATTTGGCCGGCGTAGACGGCGTAGAAGAACGGGGCGGTGCGCACCGTGCGGTGCAGAGAGTGGTGCTGGTTGAAGCTGTCCCCGAACGCGTACGACGTCGACAGCGACACGGCCCCGGCCCCGATGAGGGCCGCGACCAGCAGCATGACGGCGGCCAACGATCCGGCGGTCGAACCGAGGGTGGCATGGATGGCGTTGTTGAACCAACCGGAGTCGGTGTAGGTGATGGTCGGCCCGTATCGCTTGGTCCCGTTGAGGGCGAACGCGGCGAAGGCGATCATCCCGCCTGCGGCGACGGTGGTGATGATGCAGCCGATGAAGGTGTCAGCCTGCTCGTAGCGCAGCCAGCGGGGGGTGATGCGCTTGTCCAAGATGTTGGACTGCTGGAAGAACAGCTGCCAAGGGGCGACCGTGGTCCCCACGATGGCCACGATCAACAGGATCGCCGCGCTGTTCGTCCCGCCCTCCACCCCGGGTACGGCCATCCCGTGCAGAATCGGCCCGAGCGTCGGGTGGGACAGGAAGAAGCAGGGGATGAACACGAAGCTGCCGACGACGAGCAGCAGCATGGCCCGCTCCCAGCGACGGAAATTCCCGGTTGCCGCGAACGAGAACAGCAACAGTCCCGAGGCAGGGACGCTCCACCACTTGGGCACGCCGAAGTAGGCCATCCCGAAGTTGATGCCGACGAACTCGGTGAGAAGCGTCAGGAAGTTCAAGATGAACAGGTCGCCCACCGAGAACAGGTTCCAGAACCGGCCGAAGCGCTCCCGGATGAGCCGGGCGTGGCCGACACCGGTCACGGCACCGAGACGGGTGACCATCTCCTGGGCCACGAAGAGCACCACGAACAGGGCCACGAGGATCCACAGCATCGAGGTGCCGTACTGCTGGCCGGCCTGGGTGTAGGTCTGCACGCCGCCGGCGTCGTTGTCGCCGACCATGACGATGAGGCCGGGGCCGACGATGACCGCCAAGGTGGCCAAGCGCTTCCACCAAGTTCTGCGCGGGACGCGGTCGCGCATCGAGATGGTACCCAGCGACCCGCGGATGTCGCCGATGTGCTTGGGGTCGAGCACGGCGGGGCCGAAGTCCAGATCGCCATTCTCGCGAAGTCGGGTGATGACGGCGGTCCGGTCGCGGGCGAACTCCTCGTCGCTGATGGCGACGCCGTCACCAGACCGGCCGGGTGGGGCAAGAACCTTGTAGGACATGACACAAACTCCTTTGCATCTCATAGGTGGTGACGTCCACGACCGAGTCGGCGTGTGGACGCGACGGGTCAGACCGGTGGACGCGACGGGTCAGACCGCCAGCTGGGGCAGGTATTCGAGCGGGGTTTGTCCCGGCGCTAAGGGCTCAGATCAAGCCAGCGGGGCGCGGATGTCGGCGTGGGGATCCGACACCTGCGCGTGAGGATTGATGACCGCGAGCAGCCTACGGATCGACGCCTAAATAGGAAGCCGCGCTGTTCGCTTCCACCAACGAGCGCGTTCAGAGAGAGAACGAGCTCACTCGAGAACCGGCAGGTACGCGCCCCTCGGGTCGGGTGACCGTCAGGCCGTGGGAGGCGACAGACGGCCAACGGTACTGTGGGGTTTGTCAGGATCCGAGCTCACGACTGCCACCTCCTTCCCGTCACCAGGTGGGTCCAACGCCTTTTGGCAGAGAACCAACTAAAGCATGAACAGTTTATCATGCGATGTCAAGTTCGGCTACCGGTGAAGGAGCATGGATCAGACGATGAGCAAATTCGAGAAGCGACGGGCCAGGGGCGAGCCGCCCATAACTGAGGCGGTCGCGGACCGGCTGGCGGACACGATGTTTGCCCTCTCGGCACCCAGCCGGGTGCTGATCCTCGGATCTCTGCTCGACGGCCCCCACTCGGTCAGCGATCTCACCGAGAGTCTGGGCATGGAGCAGTCCGCCGTGTCCCACCAGTTGCGGGTGCTGCGCGAGCACAATCTGGTGCGGGGCGAAAAGATCGGCCGGCTCCGCCTCTACGCGCTCCACGACGAGCACGTTGCCACGCTCCTTCACGCCGCGCTGGACCACATCCAACGCGATCATCCTGCGGCAAAGGCCGCCACCCGTAAGCGGTCTCAGCACGGTCGCGCCGCGGGTCACGTCTCGTGAACCGAACCGCCAGCCGGTCCGATCGCCGGACCGGAGAAGGGCACGGTCCGACCCAGGTGTCGTTTGGCCCGTCCGCGGACAGGCGGTCAGTGCTGGACCGGGCGCACCGAGGAGACATCATCGGCGCTCTCGGCCGGGTCTCCTCGGCCGACACCGGCCCCCGTCGCTCCTGGCGCCAGCGCCTGGTCACCCTGGCCGCTGTGCTAGGACCGGGCGTGATCGTCCTCGTGGCCGACAATGACGCTGGGGGGATCTCTACCTACGCCCAGGTCGGTCAGGACGACGGACTGCGGTTCCTCTGGCTGCTGGCAGTCTTGGCCGCCGCGCTGCTGGTCAACCAGGAGATGGTCGGTCGCCTGGGCGCGGTCACTGGGGCCGGGCACGCCCGGCTCATCTACGAGCGCTTTGGCCGCCGCTGGGGAGCTTTCGCACTCTCGGACCTCCTTGTCGTGAACTTTTTGATCGTCGTGACGGAGTTCATCGGCGTGGCGTTCGGTCTCGGCTACTTCGGGGTCAGCCGTTACGTTTCGGTACCGGTCGCTGCGCTGGTGCTGATCGCGTTGCCGATCACCGGGAGCTTCCGTCGGTGGGAACGCGCGGTGTACGCGTTCGTCGCGCTCAGCCTTGTCGCCGTGCCGCTCATAGTCCTGGCCCACCGCCCAGTATCCAACATGGCCACCGAGGCCTTCGGCTCAGGGCGCAGCCCGGCCGAGGCCACCGTGCTGCTGGTCATCGCACTTATCGGGACCACGGTCGCCCCCTGGCAGTTGTTCTTCCAGCAGTCCAACGTCGTGGACAAGCGCATCACCGCCCGCTGGCTCCCCTACGAGCGGGCCGATACCGTCATCGGGACCGCCCTGTTCGCCATCGGGGCCGTCGGCATCCTGATCGCCTGCGCCGTGGCCTTCGACGGGACCGCACTCCACGGCGCGTACCTCAACGCTGGCACCGTGGCCGACGACCTCCGCCGACGAGCTGGGTCCTGGGCGGGAGCGCTCTTTGCTATCGCGTTACTCAACGGGTCGATCCTCGGCGCCGGCGCCGTAACTCTCTCCACCTCCTACGCCATCGGCGACATGACCGGAACGAAGCACTCGCTCCACCGAAACTGGCGCGACGCCCGACGCTTCCACGGCAGCTACGCGGCTCTCGTTGCTGCCGCCGCGGCGATCGTGCTTATCCCCGGCACGCCGCTCGGAGTCGTCACCACCGGAGTCCAGGCCCTGGCCGGAGTCCTCCTGCCGAGCGCTCTCGTCTTTCTCATCCTGCTTTGTAACGACAAGACCGTGCTCGGTCCTTGGGTCAACACCCGATGGCTCAACGTCGTCTCATGCACCCTGGTGGCCACCTTCCTCGTGCTCTCCGCTCTCCTCGTGATCTCTACGCTGTTCCCCCAACTCCTCATCGCCTGGGCTGCCATCCTCTTCAGCGTGGTGGGCGCCTCAGTCCTGGGCGCATCCGCGGGCCTCCAACTCGGCACCGACACCCAACAGCTTTCACAAGTTCAGCCAAACAGAGCTTCCTGGACGATGCCCCGTATCGAATCTCTGCCACCACCACCCACCTCCCGAGCCCGCACTATCGGGCTGGTCGTGCTCCGCTGCTACCTGCTCCTCGCCGCCATCGCAGTCATCGTCAAGGTGATCCGGCTCATGATCGGCTAAAAGGACAGACCGACGTGGCTGGGATACTTCAACTGTCGGGTCCCCAGATTGCAGAGCGCAGCCCACCGGGGGCGGCCTTTGCTGCGCAGCCCGGACAAGCGTCTTTGGCCAGTTTGGTTCCACCGGCCCGTGACGCCCTCATCGACCAACCGATACGCAACTACCGAGCCCTCGTAAGCGACGATGACTCGGCGGCGTGCTGGTTGATCGCAAAGCAGCGGCGACATCTACGTGTTTCCTCACCTTGCAGCTCGGCCCGGAGTACTTGTCCGGATCACCACGTCCTGACGGGCCACCTACGGCGTGAACAATCAAAGCCGAAGGCGGCGACATCAC
>JASHRK010000182.1 GCA_030037405.1 Acidimicrobiales bacterium
GGCTACTACATCGCCGGGCTTTGCGACGGTCCCGACGTCACGGTCGAAGGTTTCGTGGGCTGGTCGGTAGGCGAGAACCTCATGTCCGGCTGTGTTCGCGTGCGGGGCAACAGCTCGGAGTGCGCGGCCGCCTCCTCCCATGGCGGCCTCGTCGTGATCGAAGGGGACGCCTCGTCGAGGGCGGGGATCTCGTTGAAGGGCGGTACCGTGGCGGTTGCCGGCGACGTGGGGCACATGAGCGGTTTCATGGCGCAGGCGGGGACGATCCTCGTCGGCGGCAATGCCGGGGAGTCGCTCGGCGATTCCCTCTACGAAGCCGTCATCTACGTCGGCGGCAAGATCGCCTCGCTCGGAGCAGATGCGAGACAGGACGACCTCGACGAGAAGGACGTGGCTCGTCTCCGCGAGCTCGTCGAGACGACCGGTTTCGACCACGTCTCGCCCGAGGACGTCACAAAGATCGTCTCCGCCAAGCAGCTGTACAACTTCGACGCCCTCAAGGACCAGAAGTACTGATGGACGTCCTCTCGACCCAGGGGAACGGCGCTGCCGGTCTGGGGCGGGCCGAGGTCTCGGCGAGGACGCTTGAACCGAGCTACACCTACCCGCCTGAGGTCATCGCCCAGGTGCACGAGATGGCGGAGGTAGGGCGCTACGAGATCAGGGGGTGGGGGGCGAAACGCCGCGTACCCAACTTCGACGATCTCGTGTTCTTGACAGCCTCGGCCTCCCGCTACCCCCTCGAGGGTTACCGGGAGCGCTGTGACACGGCCACGGTGCTCGGTTCCCGCCACGCGAGCCGCCCCCTCGAGCTCGCGATACCGATCACCGTCGCCGGCATGAGCTTCGGCTCGCTCTCGGCCAACGCCAAGGAGGCGCTCGGCAGAGCGGCCACGGCGGTCGGGACATCGACGACGACGGGGGACGGAGGCATGACCCCAGAGGAGCGTCACGCCTCCAAGCTCCTCGTGTACCAGTGCCTTCCTTCCCGTTACGGCTTCAACCCCGACGACCTCGCGCAGGCGGACGCCGTCGAGGTCGTGATCGGCCAGGGCGCCAAACCGGGCGGGGGAGGCATGCTTCTCGGCCAGAAGGTCTCCGAGCGCGTCGCCGCCATGCGGACCCTTCCTCCCGGCATCGACCAGCGGTCCGCCTCCCGGCATCCGGACTGGACGGGTCCAGACGACCTCCGCATCAAGATCGAGGAGCTGCGCGAGGCCACAGGCTGGCGGATACCCGTCTACGTGAAGCTCGGGGCGACAAGAGTCGACCACGACGTCAAGCTGGCCGTGGCGGCAGGCGCCGACGTGGTCGTCGTCGACGGGCTGCAAGGCGGCACGGGGGCCACCCAGACCGTGTTCATAGAGCACGCCGGCATCCCGACGCTCCCCGCCGTCCGCCTTGCTGCAGAGGCTCTTCGCGAGATCGGCAAGGAGGACGAGGTGCAGCTCGTCGTCTCGGGCGGGATCCGCTCCGGGGCAGACGTGGCGAAGGCGCTCGCCCTCGGTGCGACGGCGGTGTCGATCGGGGTCGCATCGCTCCTCGCCCTCGGCTGCAACAGGCCCACCTACCGCCAAGGGGGCGAGGAGCGG
Source organism: Acidimicrobiales bacterium (assembly GCA_030037405.1). Taxonomy (GTDB): domain Bacteria; phylum Actinomycetota; class Acidimicrobiia; order Acidimicrobiales; family Bog-793; genus JOPF099. Next base: position 1,593 of record JASHRK010000182.1, read on the forward strand.
GATGCCCGGGCCGACTACGCCCGCCTCGGCACGGCTCCCGGCTACTGCCACCACTGCCACACGGGCCTCTGCCCGGTCGGGATCACGACCCAGGACCCCGAGCTCGAGCAGCGTCTCGATCCCTCCGAGGGAGCGCGCTGGATGACGAACTACCTGAAGGCGCTGACGATGGAGCTCACCGCCATCGCCCGGGCGTGCGGGAAGTCCAACGTGCACAACCTCGAGCCCGACGACCTCGTGGCCCTCACAGTCGAGGCCGCCGCCATGGCGAAGGTCCCGCTCGCCGGCACGGACTGGATCCCGGGCTCGGGCGGCTTCTGAGGGACTCTTCAGGCGAGAAAGCCCCTGAGCAAGGCGGCGGTCGCCTCGATGTGCACGACCATGAGCTCTCTCGCACGCTTGGCGTCCCGCGCGAGGAGCGCCTCGACGATCTGCTCGTGCTGCTCGTTCGAGTGCACGAGGGGGAGCTGGAGCGAGGGAAGCGAGTTGAGCAAGTCGTTGAGCGCCATCCTCACGTCCGCCACCGTGCGGGTCACCATGGCCGAGCCCGTCAGCTCGGCGATCGTGAGATGGAGCCGGGCGTCCGCCTGCCGGTAGCCCTCGAGAGGGGCGTTCGACACCTCCTCGAGCCGCTCGAGAAGGGTCGCCTCCTGCTGCTCGGTGAGAGACCTACGGGCGGCGAGCTCGACGACTCCAGGCTCGACGACCTCGCGCAGGGTGAGCACCTCCTCCAGGGAGGAGCCGAGGCGAGGGTCGCGTGAGTCGCTGCCGTGGTCGGACGAGGGTTCGTAGACGACGAACGTCCCCCCGAAGCGGCCGCGGCGGGGCTCCAGGTAACCGGCTTGCTGGAGCGAGCGGATGCCCTCCCGGAGAGTGACCCGGCTGACGCCGAGCCGGTCTGCCAGCTCTCGCTCTGGGGGGAGGCGCTCGCCGTAGCGCACGATGCCGAGCTTCACGATCTGGAGGAGGCGTTCGACGGTCTCCTCGTAGGCGTTGCGCGTGCGAACCGTTCGAAGCACTGTGGACGTGATGTCCATTTCCGTTGAGGCCGGCTCCTCCGAAGCGGACATGCGCCTGCCACCCTAGCTTGCTCGAGTGGAGACGGCCTTTTACCAGGCCGTCTCGCCGATCGCACCCGTTGCCAGGCAGGTTCCGCGGCGCGATCATGCTCCTGGGAGGGCCATGGATTCGTCGAAACGAAGCTTGGCAGGCATCGCCCTTGCCGGCTGCGTCCTGGCCGTGCTGACGGTGGCGATGATCCCGGTCCGAGCTGAGCTGAGCACGGCGACCGACGGGCTCGTCCTCGTGATACCGGTCGTCGTAGGTGCGGTGGCGGGCGGGTTCTTCTCCGGCGTCGTGAGCGTGGTGGCGGGCTTCTTGGTGTACGACCTCGTCTTCACCCCGCCCTACTACACGCCCTCGGTCTCGTCGGCGGAGAATCTCGTCGCGCCTGCGGTGTACCTGGTCGTGATGCTTCTCGTGGCCCGCGTGTTCGCCGGGATGGATGCCGCCCGCCGGGAAGCACGCGCCCAGAAGGACGACATACGCAAGCTCGAAGAGGTCGACCACGTGGCGACACGGCTGATCTCAGCCGTCTCCCACGACCTCCGCACCCCGCTGGCGGCGATCAAGATGTGCGCCTCGACGCTTCGCGACCCCGAGGTCGAGCTCACCTCCGAGCGCCAGCGTGAGTTCGCAGAGCTCATCGACGAGCAGGCGGATCGCTTGACCCGGCTCGTCACGAACCTCCTGAACGTGGGTCGCATCCGAGCGGGTGCGCTCGAGCCGAGGCGTGAGCTCGTCTCCCTCCACGACGTCGTCGAAGAAGCTGTGGCCGCCCTCGTGCCGACGGTCGAGCCGCATCGGGTCACGCTCTCGCTTCCGAACGCGCTGCCCCTCGTCGACGTCGACCGTCTCCTCATAGGCCAGGTCGTCTTCAACCTCGTCGAGAACGCCGCCCGGCACGCCCCGCGGTCGAGCCCGATCGTGGTCAGCGCGCGGGAGGCTTCCCTCCACACGATCGAGGTCTCGGTCGTGGACGGCGGGCCGGGAGTGGCGGACTCGGAGCGGGCGGCCGTCTTCGGCATGTTCAACCGCCGCGACGGCGACGGAGGCGCCGGGCTCGGGTTGTCGATCGCCAAAGCCTTCCTGGAAGCTCACGGCGAGCGGATCTGGGTGGAGGACGGGCCGGACGGGGGAGCCAAGTTCTCCTTCACGCTGCCGGCCCCGGTCCCCCTCGAGTACGAGCGGCTCGGCGATGGCACGAATACTTGTCGTTGACGACGACGGCGCCATGCTGCGGGGGGTGCGCATGGGCCTGGAGGCCCTAGGTCACATCGTGCTCTCGGCTGCCACGGCTGCAGACGGGCTGGCGGCTACGGCTCTGCAGGCACCCGACGCCGTCTTGCTCGACCTCGGCTTGCCGGACCTCGACGGCGTCGAGGTCTGCAGACGGCTGCGCGCTTGGAGCTCGGTCCCGGTCGTCGTGCTCTCGGCAGACGGCACGGAAGAGAGGAAGGTCGCTGCCTTCGACGCCGGAGCCGACGACTACATGACGAAGCCCTTCGGTATGCGTGAGCTGGACGCCCGTATCCGTGTCGCGGAACGCCACCGCCAGGCGGCTGCGGCGGGGGAAGAGCCGGCGAGGATCGCCGTCGGACCGCTCGACATCGACATGGTCCACCATGAGGTGAGAAACGACGGCGAGCTCGTCGACCTGACGGCGACGGAGTTCGCGTTTCTCTCCTTCCTCGCCCGCCATGCCGGGAAGATGTGCACTCATCGCATGATCCTCGAGCATGTCTGGGGCGACAGGTACGCCAACGAGGTGGGGTATCTCCGTGCCTACGCCTACCGGCTGCGGCGCAAGCTCGGCGATCAGGCGAACCGGCTGCTCGTGACCGACCCTGGAGTCGGCTACAAGCTCGAAGGATCTGCGAGAGGTCCAGGCGAGGTCGCTTCCGGCCCCTGAGGCGCCTGCCTTGTGCTCGGGCCTGCCGCTAGGGCATCTTTCCCTTAGCCTGGTGGCGCTACTCTCACGATGATGGTCTCGAGCGCGAGGAGCCCGAACGGCACTTCAGGAGACCGTGCCCCGCGACGTGGCGAAGGGGGGAGATCGGGCAGCACGCGGGTCGGCAGAGCGATCGCCGGCCTTCTCGTGCCCCTTGCCATCACCGTCGCGTGGATCCCTCTCCGGACTCGGCTTCCCAACACCGATCTCGCTCTCGTTCTCGCCTGCGCAATCGCGGCGGTCGGCGCGCTGCGGCACCGAGATGCGGTCGTCCTGGCGGCTGTGTCCGGAGCGCTCTGGTTCGAGTTCTTCGACACC
>JASHRK010000183.1 GCA_030037405.1 Acidimicrobiales bacterium
AAGCGCCCGTCTGACCGGCCTGCCCGACAGCATCCAAGCCGGGCTCTTTGTCACCTCCCCCGACGTCTACTCCGCCGACAGCAACTTCATCTCACCCAGTCTGGCCACCGGCACCTTCGACCGGGTCCACCTAACCGGCGACTTCTCCAACCGCGCCTGGACGGGCCGGGTCGTGGGCGCTAACCCCCAGAGCTACGCCACCGCGTCCAGCGGGGAGAATTGGGTCCGGCAGTCCGACGGCACGTTCACGATCAGCGGCTCAGGTGACATCGCCCCCCAAGTTGCAAGCGGTTCACTGGGGGGCATAGGCGACACGATGAGCCTGCTGGCTGCGGGCATCTTTGGGCTCATCGCTGTGATCGTGCTCGCCACTTTGTTCATCACCTCCGAGTACCGGCGCGGCCTCATCCGCACCACCTTCGTCGCCAGCCCCCGCCGGGGCCGGACGCTCGCTGCCAAGGCAGTCGTCATCGGAGTGGTCACCTTCGTCGTCGCCAGCGCTGCCACCGCCATCGCCGAAGCGATCTCACGGCATGCGCTGGCTGTCAACGGGAGCTACGTGTTTCCCCTCAGCACTCCCACCGAAGTTCGAGTCATCGTCGGAACCGGGCTCGTCTTCGCCCTCGCAGCCGTGGGGATCATGTCGCTCGCCACAGTGCTCCGCCGTAGCGCAGGCGCGGTCGTCACGGGCGTCGTGCTCTTCGTGCTGCCCTTCATCCTCGGGCCCGCCACCGCCGCTGGTACCTCCAATTCCGGCACCTCCGACTGGCTGCTGCGGCTCACCCCCACCGCCGCCTTCGCCATCCAGGGCGCCCTCCCTCGATTCGCCCAGGTAGCCGGCGTCTACACCATCAGCAACGGGTACTATCCGCTAGCGCCGTGGGCCGGCCTCGGCGTGCTCTGCGCTTACACCGCCGTCGCCTTCGGAGCAGCCCTGTGGTCTCTCCGACGGCGAGATGTGTGAACCCGGCGCGCTCGTCACGCGGTGCCGGCCATGGGTGACGCAGTTCACGCCGAGTGGACGAAGCTGCGAACCTTGGCGAGCACCTATTGGCTGGCTCTCGCTGTGGCCGTGCTTACCGTCGGGGTCAGTGCTGCGGTGGTCGGGGCCAGCAGCTATCAGTCGGGCAGCTACCAGGACACCCCAAAGCTGTCCCTCACGGGGATAGACCTCGGCCAAGCTGTCGTCGCCGTCCTTGCCGTGCTTGTGATCAGCAACGAGTACAGCACCGGCATGATGTGCGTCACCCTTTCCGCCGTGCCTCGCCGGCTCGTCGCGCTGGGAGCTAAGGCCACCATGCTCCTCGGGCTCGTCTTCGTCGACGGTGTGATCGCCGTCGCTGGTTCCCTCCTGGCGGGCAGGATCATGCTGCCGCGCAACGGCTTCACCGTGGCCCACAGCTACGCCCTCTTGTCGATCGCCGACGGACCGACTTTGCGCGCCGCAGTCGGGTCGGTTCTCTACCTCGCCCTGATCGCCCTGCTCAGCCTCGGGGTCGCCACTGCTGTACGGGAGTCGGCTACGGCGATAGGAGCCGTCCTCGGGCTCCTCTACCTGTTCCCGTTTCTCGCCCAGGTGGTAAGCGATCCGGCATGGCAGAGGCATCTCGAACAGATCGGTCCCATGACGGCCGGGCTTGCGATTCAAGCCACTACGAACCTGCACGGCCTGCCTATCAGCCCATGGGCTGGTCTAGGTGTGCTCGCGGCATGGGCAGGGGGAGCGCTCCTCGCGGGCGCGGCTCTGTACTGCGTCCGGGATGCCTGACCTCGGTCAGCCGGCGTCACGCCCGGCGCGCAACCCGTCGAGGATCATCGGCAGGAGGCGCACGGACTGCTCCTCGGTCATCGTGGGGCTCGTGCACATCGGGCCGAGGAGCTGCGTCACGTCGGCGCCCTCGATGTCAGGACGGACGGCGCCGGCACGCTGCGCTCGCCCGATGACGAGCACCGTCGCCTCGTCTATGCGCTCGCGCAGGCGGCTCTTCAAGTCGGGGTCCTTGTCGAAGGCCTCGCGCAGCTCGTTGAGAAACGTCCGCTTGGTCATGGCATAACGGGCGAACGCCTCCAGGAAGGCGACCACAGCCGGCCACGGCTCGAGCTCGGCGACGACTCGCTGCGCCGTCTGGACGAGCTCCTCGACGTCGTCCTCGTAGACGGCCTGCACCAGGTCGATCCGCTTGGGAAAGTGCCGGTAGAGCGTCCCGACGCCGACGCCAGCCTTTCGGGCGACTGCTTCCATCGAGGCACCGGCACCCTCGGCGGCGAACACCTCGCGGGCAGCTGCAAGCAGCTTGTCGTAGTTCCGGCGAGCGTCCGCGCGCATGGGCCGACAGGCCCCTTCGACCTCTGCCGGTCCCTCTCCCGCCGGGAGCTCCCTGGTCACAGTCAAGTTTTCCATCTCAAGACCAAATTGCTTGCGAAACGGAGGCATCCTCCGTATAGTATTCGGAGGGTACCTCCGGTTAGTGAACCGGAAGAACCTTCCGCTTACAGAATACCAACGCAAAGGTCGACGTCAATGCCCCTCATCACTTCCCCTCCCGAGCTCGACAAGGACAGGTGGACCCGCCGCCTCCAGCACCCGACGGTGGTCCTTCTCGTCATCCTCTTTGCCCAGCTCATGGTGGTGTTGGACACGACCATCGTGAACGTGGCTCTACCCCACATCCAGCGAGGGCTCGGTCTCTCGACGACCGATCTGTCGTGGGTCATCAACGCGTACATCCTCACCTTCGGCGGCCTGCTCCTCCTCGGGGCACGCGCCGGCGACCTGGTGGGGCGTCGGCGCGTGTTCCTCGCCGGCATCGCCCTTTTCACGCTGAGCTCGCTCGCGGGAGGTCTCGCGGTCGACTCGTCGATGCTCCTTGCCACCCGCGCCCTCCAAGGGATCGGCGCAGCCTTTGCCGCCCCTTCTGCGCTCTCGCTCCTCACGACGAGGTTCCCCGAGGGACCCTCCCGGCTCCGGGCCATCGCGCTCTATGCCACGGTCTCGGCCGCCGGGGCCGCCATCGGTCTCGTGGCAGGCGGGTTGCTGACCGAGCTCGCGTCGTGGCGCTGGGTCATGTTCGTGAACGTCCCGATCGGCGCAGCGGTGTTGCTCGTCGGTCGGGTGGTGCTCGGCGAGACGGCGACCCGGCACGGGCGCCTCGACCTCTTGGGGGCTGTGGCGTCCACCGTGGGCATGAGCGGCATCGTCCTCGGTCTCGTCGAAGCGGGCGGGGCAGGATGGACAGACCCGGTCAGCCTCGGGGCGTTCGTCGTAGGCGCGGCGATGCTCGCCGTCTTCGTCCACAACGAGTCACGCGTCGAGGAGCCCATCCTCCCGCTCCGCCTCTTCGCCCACGGCACGAGGACGACAGCGAACGTG
>JASHRK010000184.1 GCA_030037405.1 Acidimicrobiales bacterium
CTCGGCCCCCTCTGCCGAGACGACGACGACATCAGCTCCGAGCTCTAGGACGAGCTCCACTTTGCGGGTTGAGCCCACCGTCGAGACCACGGTTGCTCCGACAGCCTTGGCGCATTGGACGAGCGCGCCCGCGACGCCGCCCGATCCGGAGGGGACGAGCACGAGATCGCCCGGCAGCACCCGGGCAAGGGCGTTCACCATGTGCCACGCCGTGCTGACGGAGCACTGGCCAGCGGCTATGGCGAGGGTGTCGTCTTTCGGCTCGAGCCTCACGATCGCCCGCTGCGGCACCGAGACGAGCTCGCCGTATCCGCCCCAGCGAGTAGTCCCGAAGATCTCGAAGGCACCGCACAGGTCCGGTCGCCAGCGGGCGCACCGCTCGCAACGACCGCAGCTGTACTGGATGAGGGCTGTGACGAGGTCGCCAGCACCGACCGCGGTGACGGCGCTGCCGAGGCTGACGACGGACCCGACGAACTCGGCCCCGAGCACCATCGGGAGCTCGAATGGCCAGCGCGAGGTCCCGGCCCGCGAGTCGAGATCGGAGTGATTGACGCCGCAAGCCTGCACGCGTACGAGGACGTCGTCCGGGCCGCACGCCGGGTCGGCAACGTCCGCGTAGGACATGACTTCGGCGGGCCCGAACTCGAAGAATGTCGCCGCCTTCATGCCTCTAGATTTCTCGCCGGGTCCACGCGTAGGCGCCCGACTTGCTCGTCCTGGCGCCAGCTTTGAAGAGGCCATAGGTCAGGCAGGCACCGAAGGCGATGCCGTCGCACACCGGCACGCCAAGCTCGGCGGCCATCTTGTCGGAGTGACGCCCGAAGGCGGCACAGGCAAGGACGATCCCGTCGGCACCGTCGTCGAGAAGGGCGCGTCCCTGCGCCAGCAGGCGTGAGAGAAGGGTGCTCTCGCGCTCGCTAGTTCCTTCGTTGCCTCCGCCGGCACCGGGCCCGGTCCTTCCGGCATCGCTCCTCTCCTGGTCCGAGACGGCCTCGACAGACCTGATGGCAACGCAGCCACGGCCGCGACCGGCGGCGTCGACCTGCGACCAGAGCGCTGCGATGCCTCGCTCGAGCGTGGTGACTACGCCGAAGCGGCTCGTGAGGAGGGCGGCCTGCACGAGCGCCGCCTCGCCGAGCCCGACGACGGGAACGTCGGTGAGCTCGCGGAGGGCGGCGACGGCGGGGTCGCCGAAACATCCGACGAAGAAGGCATCAGGGCTCCCTGCCTCGAGAGCCGCCCGTACGATGGCGGGCCCGGCGGCGATGTCGTCGAGCGCCGTCTCGATAACGAGCGGACTCCTGGGGCAGCCGACCGCTACCACGTGGGAGCCCTCGGGAAGCACACCGGCGCAGACCTCGTACAGGTACTCGGTGACGTCGCCGTCGGAGTTGGGATTGATCACCGAGAGATGGAACTCCGTGCGGTCCACCATTGTCGCCTTCGCCTCAGGTGGTCGCCGCCGGCCGTCCGAGACCATGCTCGTCCTGCACGGAGAGGAATCTCCCGGAGCCGGCATTCGCTGTTATCTCGCCGTCTACGTACACGGTCTCGCCTCGCACCAGGGTCCGTACGACGCGCGCCCGGCACTTGCGCCCCTCGAAGGGCGACCACGGGTTCTTCGAGAACTGCTGGCTCGGCGGGTCGATGACCCAGGTGCCCTCGAGGTCCCAGAGGACGAGGTCGGCATGGCTCCCGACGAGCATGCTGCCCTTCTCCGGGTACACGCCGGCGATGCGAGCCGGCCTCTCCGCGATGAAGCGGGCGAAGGCATCCAGCCGCATGCCGCGGCGATGGAAGGCCTCGTCGAGGACTACCGGCACCATCTCCTGCATGACCTGGCAACCGTTCGGGGCAGCGAAGATGTCCTCGTAGCCCCTTTGTTTCTCTTCGAGTGTGTAGGCGCAGTGGTCGCTTACGAGGCAGTCGATCGTCTCGTCGAGGACGTGGTCCCACATCTTCTCGACGAGGGCGCGTTCTCTCAAAGCGGGAGCGCAACGGCCGAAGGGGCCGAGCCTCTCGAGGTCGTCGAGATCGAGCAGGAGGTGATGGCAGCACACCTCGATGGTCGCCTTCTGCCCGACAGCCCTCGCCTGCTTCACGAGCTCGGCTGTGGCAGGGCTCGAGGAGTGCACCACCTGGAGGCGCGCCCCGGCGTGGCGAGCGAGGTAGAGCGCCCGGTGCGCCGCCTCCTCCTCGACGATGGGCGGTCTCGACTCGTGATGAGCAAGGGCATCGGTCCGCCCGCTCTCGTGAAGGCGCGCCATGTTGACCTGCAACATGGCGTTGTTCTCGGCATGCACGAGCACGAGGGCCCCGAGCCGCTGGGCGATTCGCATGCCCTCGAGCAGGGCGCCGTCGTCGGCCCTTGGGTAGGCGGGCTCGGAGTCGGCCATGAACGCCTTGAAGCCCGGCGCGCCCTGTCTCCACTGGCCTTCCATCTCCTCGAGCGAGATGGGGGTGAGGGCGCCCCAGAGACCGAAGTCGATGACGACTTTCTTGCTCGCCATCGCACGTTTCTGCTGGTAGAGCTGTACCGTCGTGGTCGGTGGGTATGTGAGTGGATGCTCGAAGACGCTTGTCACACCGCCGCCTGCCGCCGCCTTCGTCCCGGTGTGGAAGTCCTCCCGCTCGGTGTGGCCAGGGTCCTCGAAGTGGCCGTGGAGATCGATCGACCCCGGGAGCACGACCAGTCCAGCAGCGTCAATCACCTGATCGACGCCGGTGAGCACGGAGTCGTCGTCGCTGAAGCCGGCGATCCTCTCGCCCAAGATCATTACGTGAGAGCGGAAGACTCCGTAAGGGGCCCCAACGATCCCGTTGGCGATGGCGAGCGTGCGCTCTTTGGCCATGTTCCCTCCGATCCCGCAGCCCTCGATCGCTCTAGCTGGTGCCCGGTTGCAACCCCCACCGCCCCTGGTGCTGGCAGGACGAGGTTACTGTAGCCTCCATTCCCGGCACAAGGTGTCAATAAATTCGCAACTTTCTGCCCTGTGCATGGATGTGACAGCGAACCGCTCTAGCCGGCTTCGCGCCTATGAGCAGCCATCTCCTCAGCGAGGAGCGCCGTGAAGGCGTCGACGTCAGCCTCGGTCGTGTCGAAGGCGGTCATCCATCGCACCTCGCCTGTCTGCGCAGCCCACGTGTAGAAGGCGTAGCTCTCCCGCAGGCGTTCCGCGACGGCAGGCGGGAGCACGGCGAAGACAGCGTTCGCCTGCACGGGCCGCGTGATCGTGACCCCAGGAACTGCTCGGGCGGCGCTCGCGAGCCGTTCGGCGAGCCTGTTCGCATGCTTGGCGTTCTCGAGCCACAGGTCGCAGCCGAGGAGCGCCTCCAGCTGGACCGAGACGAAGCGCATCTTCGAGGCGAGCTGTGTCGACCCCTTGCGGAGGTACTTGAGCCCGGAGGCAGCGGCATGATTGAGGACGACCACTGCCTCGCCGAGCATCGCTCCGTTCTTCGTGGCACCGAGCGAGAGGACGTCGACGCCGGCGTCCGTCGTCATGGCTGCGAGCGAGACCCCAAGGTAGGCAGCCGCGTTGGCGATGCGGGCGCCGTCCATGTGGACCGTGAGCCCGTTGGCATGGGCGTAGGTGCTGAGGTCTTCGAGCTCGGCCACCGAGTAGCAGGTGCCGAGCTCTGTCGCCTGGCTGATCGAGACCACTCTCGGCTGTGCCCGGTGCTCGTCGCCGACTCCCTCCAGCCTCGCCGCGACGAGCGCCGGGCTCAGCTTGCCGTCGTCGCTCGTCGCCGGGAGCAGCTTGAGACCGGCGAACCGCTCCGGGGCGCCACACTCGTCGACGTTTATGTGAGCCGTCTCCGTGCAGACGACGGCGTCCCACTTGCTCGTCATCGCCTGCAGCGCCACGACGTTCGCCCCGGTCCCGTTGAAGACGCAGAACACCTCAGCCTGCTTGCCGAAGTGGCCGCGGATGACCTCCCCGAGGCGCTCGGTGTAGACGTCGCCGCCGTAGCTCGGTTGATGCCCACCGTTGGCTTCGTGGATGGCCGCCAGCACAGCGGGATGGATCCCCGCCGAGTTGTCGCTGGCAAAGCCCCGCTTGGCGGCATCGTGCCGCCGTGCGGGTGCGGGTTCGGCCATTCAGGACCCGGCCGCGATCTCGATGAGAGTAGGGCGGTCGCGTCCGAAGGCCTCCTCGACGGCGACGCCAAGCTCGTCGGCAGTCACCCGGGCCCCCTCGCCTCCGAGCGCCTTCCCGACAGCCGCGAAGTCGGGGCTCGGGAAGTCGGTCCCGATCGGCTCGGCACCCATCGCCTTCAGCTCTTTCCGGATCTCGCCGAAACCGCCGTTGGTGACCACCACCACCGGGAGAGCGAGCCCGAGCTCCGCCGCCGTCGCGAGCTCGCTCAGGGTGAACATGACGCCACCATCCCCGAGGATCGCCATCACTTGCCGATCGGGGTATGCGAGCTTGGCACCGATCGCAGCCGGAAGGCCGTAGCCGAGAGTGCAGAAGCCGGTCGGATAGAGGTACTGCGAGGGGTGCTCCAGCGGGAGGAGGAAGGTCGTCCCGTAGTAGCAGGCCATGGCGGCATCACCGGCGACGATCGCCTCGGGTTCGAGGACCTTCTCGAGGGCGTCGTGCAGTGGGCGCCAGGGGGCGAGGTCCGACGCCAGCTCCTCGGCTATGCGAGCTCGGAGCGCTGCCGCCTCTCGCACCGCTTCGTCTCCCGTGTCGCCTCGGGCCGCTCCGTCCGGAGAGAGCCGTTCGACCAGGGCGGCGAGAGCGAGCTTGGCATCCGCCACCAATCCGATCTGGGCGGCGACGTTCTTTTGCAGCTGGGCGGGGTCGACGTCGATGCGGACGAAGGTGCCGGCGGGGTGGAGAGGCTCTCCGTACAGGTCGGAGTCTCCGATCTCGGTACCGACCGCGAGGACCACGTCACAGCCGTCGAGGTACTCCTTCGCGGCTGTGACAGAGATGGAAGCTCCGGCCGAGAGCTGGTGCCGCTCCGACACGACGCCCTTCCCGTTGTACGTGCTCACGACCACCATCCCGAGGAGCTCGGCGAGAGATGTCGCCTCGTCAGCCGCCTTGCGGCAACCTCCCCCGACGACGAGCCCTCGTCGCCTGCCGGCGAGCAGCGCCCGGGCTACTTCTTCGACCGCTTCGGTCTGCGGCGCTGCCACTACCGCTTGCTCGGCAAGGAGGCTGCCTTCGATCGGGCCCTCGTTCTCGAGGACGTCTATGGGCACCTCGATGTGTACCGGCCTCGGGCGCCCCCGGCCGAAGAACGTGAAGGCGCGCCGGAGCGAGTCGGCCAGGTCCTGATGGGATGCAGCCCTGTGGCTCCAGGCGGCGATGCTCCCCGTGAGCCCGCTCTGGTGCTTGGTCTCGTGCAGGTAGCCCCGGTCTCCGCCCTCGATGGAGAAGGGGAGCCCCGGCGATACGACGAGAAGCGGGATCGAGTCCGAGTACGCCTGGCCGAGCGCCGTGGCGATGTTGGACACTCCCGGTCCCGTCGTCACCAGGCAGACACCGGGACGACCTGTCGAGCGCGCATAGCCGTCCGCCGCGTAGCCGGCGCCCTGCTCGTGCCGCGGGGTCACGTGCCTGATCCCGCTGCCTGGGAGATGCTTGTAGATCGGGAGGCTGTGCGTCCCGGGTATTCCGAAGACGAGATCAACTCCGTTCTCCACCAAGACGTCGACGACGACACGACCTCCGGTCATGTAGCGCACTGACTCACTCCTTCCCTCAGCCCTTGTACTCGCAGGCACCCGTATCCACCCACGCTACGTCCTGGTGGGGAGAGGGAGAACGGGGCGCTTCTCGGCGGGCGGGGTCGTCCGGAGTCGGGAATGTCGACCTCACTGGTAGGGTTTCATCACTGTAGAGATGACGTTGCGCGCTCTGCGCTTGGTGAAGGAGGCACGGGCTTGCCGAGTTTCCGCGACCTGTTGAACGAGGTCAAGCAGTCGATAAGAGAGGTCGATCCCGAGGGGGCGGCCGGAGTGCGGGATCGGGCTGTGTTTCTTGATGTGAGAGAGGCGGACGAGTATGCCCAGGGGGCCATTCCCGGCGCCCTCCACATTCCCCGCGGCTACGTCGAGCTCCAGGTCGAGGGTCGCTTGCCCGACAAATCGCAGCCGGTAGTCGTCTACTGCGCCGGCGGGACCCGTTCCGCCTTTGCCGCCAAGGCGTTGCAGGATCTGGGGTACACCGACGTCGTCTCGATGGCGGGGGGTTTCAACAAGTGGAAGGACGAGGGGCGCGAGTGGGTTGAGCCCCGCACGCTCGATGCCGATCAGCGCAATCGCTACCATCGGCACCTCCTGCTGCCGGAGGTGGGGGAACGCGGGCAGCAGAAGCTGCTCGAGTCGAAGGTGCTCCTGCTCGGTGCCGGCGGTCTCGGGTCACCGGCCGCCCTCTACCTGGCAGCCGCCGGCGTGGGGACACTCGGGGTGATCGACATGGACGTCGTTGACGCCTCAAACCTGCAACGCCAGGTGCTTCACAACCTCGACCGGGTCGGAGAGCGGAAGGTCGACTCTGCAAAGAAGACGCTGACGGCCTTGAACCCCGACATCGACGTGGTCACCTACGACACGAGGCTCGGTGCCGACAACGTCCTTCATGTCATCGACGGTTACGACGTCATCGTGGACGGGACGGACAACTTCCCGACGAGGTACCTCGTGAACGACGCCTCGCTCGTGAAACGGATCCCCGTCGTTCACGGGTCGATCTTCCGTTTCGAGGGTCAGATCACCGTCTTCGCGCCCTACGAGGGACCCTGCTACCGCTGCCTGGTGCCAGAGCCTCCTCCGCCCGAGCTCGCCCCGTCGTGCGCGGAGGCGGGAGTTCTCGGGGTGCTGCCGGGGATAGTCGGTTCAATGCAGGCGATGGAGGCGATCAAGCTCCTGCTCGGCCTCGGCGACCCGCTGATCGGGCGCCTTCTTGCCTACGACTCGTTGGAGGCGTCCTTCCGCACCTTCAAGGTGCGCCGCGACCCGGGGTGCCCGGCGTGCGGAGAGTCCGCAGGTCCGATAGTGATCGCCGAGTACGACGAGCTCTGCATGCCGCACGTGGCAGCTGGGGCCGGGACGGCGGCTGGCGCCTGACGGTCGGGGTCTGAGGGCGGCCGTCTCTTCTCGCCGCCGGCTCCGGAGTTCCCGCTCCCCGCTCGCCGCTCCCCTCTCCCTGCTCGCCGCTCCCCTCTCCCTGCTCGCTTTTCGTTTCGCCGCGAGTTAAAGCCCGTGAGGGACCGTAACTCGCGCCGAAACATACCGGGGCCGTAGCAACGCGCATCCTGTCGCGAAACTGACGGTGTGGCATCGGCGCAACTACGGCAAGCTGCCGCGAGACGGCACGGCACGTTCACGACGGCTGAGGCGCGCAGTCACGGCGTCACTCAGAAGCAGCTCGACCGCTTGATCCGCGACGGCGTGGTGCAGAGGATGCACCGTGGCATCTACGGGTTCGCTGGCGTAGGTCCCGCGACCTTCGAGCAGCGAGCTGCGGCTGCTTGCCTGGCAACCGATGGCATTGCATCTCACTGGACGGCCGCCCGCATCTGGGGCCTCCAGCGAGCACCCGTGGTCCCGCTGCACGTGACGATCCGGCCCGAGGGCCAGAGCCGGCAGCGGGACGGGCTCGTCGTCCATCGCTCGGCGCGGGGGCTGCCGTGGATCTTCCACGACCACATTCCCGCGACTTCTGCGGCTCGCACGATCGTGGATCTGGCGGCGCTCGATGCTGCCGACGATCTCCTGACAGAGCTGATCGGTCAGGTCCTGGCATCGCGGATCGTGACGCTCTCGATCCTCGAGAGGTCGCTCCCGAGGCGCGGCGAGCACGTGACCGGACTCCCACGCGCGCGGGAGCTGCTACGACAGGTCGGTGGGCCAGTGGGCAGTGTCCTCGAAGCAGAGACTGTTGCTCTGCTTGCCGGCTGGGGAATTCCACGCCCGGTCCTCCAGCTCGAGATCGTTTGTCGTGGTGGCCAGCGCTACCGTGCCGATTTCGCCTGGCCTGATCATCGCCTGATCCTCGAGACTGACGGCTACAGGCACCACTCCTCGCCCGAGGCGTTCGAGCGCGACCGGGTCCGGCAGAACGACCTCGTCAGGTCTGGATGGAGAGTGTTGCGCGCCACGGCGAGACAGCTGCACGAACGCCCGGACGAGGTGAGACAGGCGCTCTTGGCCGCTTTGGGTGCAGGCCCGCCGAGCCGGGC
>JASHRK010000185.1 GCA_030037405.1 Acidimicrobiales bacterium
GTGTCCAGGGGAGGGAGGTCGTCTCCCTCGTCGAGCTCGGCGCGCACGATCTCGACACCGCGTTCCCGGAGCACGTCGGTGAAGACACCGGGCGGCTCGCAGCTGATGTGCTGGAGGACGACGGCACGGGTCATCGGTCAGCCTCCCATGACATGTTGTGCACCCAGAATGAACCGGATCTACCCATGGCTGCAGCATGCCACGGGAGATGACACGGCGGAGAGACGGGCCACGTCCGAGAGCATGGGGCAGGTCGGCTTTAGTTCGAATGGAGTGCGACAGCACAGCGCCGTTCTGGTGTCCCGGACCCTCGATCCGGCGTTCCTATCTCGTTCGTACGCCGCCGCCTCCTAGTGGTGAGGATCCCATTCGGGCCATGGCCGGCAGGTTTCGAGGATTGCCTGCCGACGCAGCCGCCGAGCACGACCGCGACTTGTACGGCCGAGGTGCCCAGCCAAGGGCGCGGCCTGTCCGGTGAGCAGGAGCTTCATCGACACAAGTGGCTGGATCGCCCTTCTCAGCCAGGATGATCGGCTTCATGCCCGTGCCGTAGCTCGCTGCGACGAACTGGTGAGCGACGGCATTGGCCTCATCACCAACAACTACGTGGTCGACGAGACTGCGACGCATCTTCGCCACGGGCTTGGGGTCCTAGCCGCGCTCGACTTCCGACGGATGCTCCTTGATGCCGTCGCCGCCCGCAGGCTCAGGATCGCCTGGATCGACGAGACTGCCGAGTCCGAAGCGTGGAGGATCCTGGAGCAGTACAGCGACGTCAAGCTCTCGCTTACGGACGCGACCCGCGTCGCCGATGTCTTCGGGTGTGACAGTGACTTCGAAGCGCTCGGCTTCGTCGTGCTCCCGGGTCCTCTATAAGCCTCGTGCAGCCACCGTCCCGTTCACCCGGGTGGCTGCCAACGCAATCTTGCTTCGGCGGCGTCCCGGCTGATCTCCACAAAGCCCAGGCGTTCGTAAAGCATCCGTGCCCGTGAGTTGTCGTGCTCGACCGAGAGATCGAGCGGCAGGCCCGTCCCAGCGGCCTCAGACTGCAGCTCCTCGATGATCCGGGTCCCGATGCCCCGGCCCTGCACATGGGGACGGAGCTGGATGCCTGAGAGCTCCATGCCCTTGTCGTCGCGGGTGACTCGGAGTCGTCCGACGCCTTCGCCCCCGAGCTCGATCACGCTGGTCGTGCTGGCGTGGATCCCCCCTGTGAGCTGCTCCTCGCTCCAGGCCTCGTAGCGGCGTCGGAATTCGGCCTCGCCGAAGTCTTGCGGCACCCGACCCTGTGCTCTCGCGGCCTCGATGACAACGTCGGCAAGGAAGGCAACATCGCCAGGAGTCGCTGGCCGCGTCCGGAATTCGGTCGTCCGGTCGGTTCCGTTACCCTTGATCCCCGGGACCATAGCCGGCCCGGAGCACAGGATGGAGCGGCAGCCGGGGTGCGTTTCTTGTTCAGCTTCACTGGCGGAACTGGCCACTTCCTGCCGACAGCGGTCTTCGCGCGAGCCCTTGCCCGCCGCGGGCATGAGATCCATTACGCCTGTACCGTCGTCTCCGCGCTAGCCCTGCGCTAGCCCTCGGCTTGCCGCAAGTCGTCTTGCCAATGGGGGCTGACCAACCGGACAACGCTCGCAGCTGCGAACGCCTTGGTGTCGGAGTCTGTCTGGACGCCGTGGCGACGAGCCCTTCCGACATCGCCGACGCCGTCGCCGGCGTGCTCGAGACGCCTCAGTACCGCCTCGCAGCACAACGTGTCGCTGAGGAGACACGTGCGATGCCCACTGCCGAGCAGGTGACCTTCCTCATCGAAGCGATCGCCCGAACAGGCTTGGCCGTCACCGCGCTCGATCCTCGGCCGACTTCGTGAAGCCGGAGCTCCGAGCGTCCTCCCACCACTCGAGCACGCGCATCGCCCGGAGCGTCACCCAGCGAGACGGCTCACCGGCGGCACCGTCGACGTCGAACCAGACCCGACCGGCGGGAGTCCAGCCGAGGGGCCACGCCCCCTCTTCCAGCCGTCTCGCGCGCACGTGGCTCACGGCCTCGTCGAGACGGCCGTCGGGCGGTGCGGCGCCGGCCAGGGTGCCGGCATCGCGGAAGTAGTCAAGGGCCCGGAGGATGTCGTAGTACCACCGGCTCGGGTGCACGAAACGGAGAAACTGCGCGTCGGCCACCTCGCCCGTGCTGAGCCGGCGGAAGAGCCGACGCTCGAGGAGGTAGCCCTCACCTGACATGCGTGCCTCACGGGACTCCGGCGTACCCCCGGTTGCCCGCTCATACTCCAGCAGCCCTTCCAGCACGTTGATGGTGGTGGCGAACGAGGAGCGAAGCGAGCCGTTGGCCCGCTCGCAGTTCCAGCCGCCGTCGTCGAGGCGCTCGCCTACCAGCCTGTCGACGATGGCGGAGACGTCAACTCCGAAATAGGCGCCGTCGGCGACGGTGCGACCGTTGATGCATTCCTCGACCTCGCCTTCCCAGTAGGGCTGACCGGCGTGGTCCCAGCGGGCGTTGGCGCCGACCAGCTCGACCGCCCGCCTGGCCCGCTCCGAAGTGGGATCGAGACCGAGCTCCCTGAGCTGTGACAGGGCATAGGTGGTCGCCGTCCAGGGTTGGCCGACCTCCTCCCACTCCTTGAAGTCGAAGTCCCGAGGAATAAACGCACCCCCCGCCCACTGCCCGTCCTCGTCCTCGTACGAGAGGAGCCTGGCCCCCCAACCCTCGGTCTCCACCTTCGCGCGCTCCGCCCTCCACTCCGGCTCCGGAGCGTCGAGAAGGTCGCGCATCACCTGCCAACGGATCGACGGGTCCGAGTCGAGGAGCCATGCGATGACCGGGCCAGGGTCAGCCACCGGAGCGAGCCTAGTGACCGTCACCTTTGCCGGCCACTGAGCTGACGACGGAGCCGTCTTGTGGACCTCAGTACGCGTATGCGCGGTGGAATGTCCACGTTTTGTGGTCGGGGGCGTGGTACAGCACCAGGTTCGTTTCGTGGACTTGAGTATGCGCATGAGCGGTGAAATGTCTACAATTTGACGTTGGCGACCCCGATGGAGGCGCCTAGGAAAGGGGCATCGGATCCGTCATGCGAGCACGGCGGCCGCGGACTATGTTTCGTGACCGTTACACGCCCGCTTCGTAGACGTGCGCAAGTCTCGGACCAAGGAGGCGTCATGGAGAGATACGAGTGCAATGGTCAGGCTCCTGAGGCCGCCAGCAGCGGGGAGGTCGGGGCCCGCGAGTCCAAGGGAAGGCGGGACGGCGGGTCCCCGGTCACGAGACGAGAAGTCTTGCTCGGGATCGGTGGCGGTGCGGCACTGCTGGGCACACGGCGGTTGCTCCCCGAGCACCGCAGGATCGGCGAGTCAGGACGGCTTGCCGGCGAGGCCCTCCGGCCGCGTTCTGCGACGAGCACGTTAGTCGTCGGCTTTGTGAGCCCGCAGACCGGCGACCTGGCCGACTTCGCGACGTCCAATACCTTTGCAGTGAGGAAGATCCGTGAAACGAAGGCCTTCTCGAAAGGGTTGAAGGCCGGAGGTACCAAGTACGACATCGACATCATCGTGAAAGACAGTCAGTCAGACCCCAACCGTGCCTCCGAGGTGGCGAGGGACCTGATATTGACCAATCGAGCGGACCTCATCATCACGAGCTCGACGCCCGAGACGGACAATCCTGTCGCCATCGTCTGCGAGGCGTACGGCGTCCCCTGTGTGTCCACGGTCGTGCCCTGGGAGTCCTGGTACGCCGGCCTGGGCGGCAATCCGGTCAAGCCGACGAAGAAGTTCGAGTACAACGTGGTGTTCTTCTTCGGCCTGCCCCAGTTCGGCACCTGCTTCATCTCGATGTGGAACCGCATCCACACGAACAAGGTCGTCGCCGAGATGTTCCCGAACGACGCGGACGGGAATGCCTTCCGAGCGGCGTTCCCCTCGATCGCGAAGGCGGCGGGGTACAAACCTGTCGACGGCGGGGCGTATCCCGACGGCACCACGAACTACACCTCGATGATCTCGGACTTCAAGTCCCATGACTGCGAGCTCTATGTCAACTGTCCTCTTCCCCCCGACTTCAACACGTTCTGGAAGCAGGCGGCGGAGCAGGACTTCAAACCGAAGCTTGCAACCGTGGCAAAGGTGCTGCTCTTCCCCGACGACGTGAAAGCTCTGGGATCGCTTGCGAACAACATCGCCACGGACTGTTGGTGGGCACCCTTCGCGCCCTACCACTCCTACCTCACGGGCGAGACGGCCGCTGCGCTCGCGCTCGCGTACCAGAAGGAGACCGGGAACCAGTGGACGCAGGCCATCGGCTCGACTTATGCCGCCTTCGAGATAGCTCACAAGGCTTTTGTCGAGTCGAGCGATCCGCACGACCACCAGGAGGTGGCGAACAACCTCCACTCCATGAAGTACTCCGGCATGAACGGTGAGGTGGACTTCACGAGTGGGCCTGCTCCGGGCGTTGCGCTCATCCCGGCTGCTGGTGTCCAGTGGAAGCATGGCACGAAGGGCAAGTTCACGGACTTCCCGTACGCGATGTTCGTCGTCGATAACGCCGACGCTCCCGCGTGGAAGCTCAACGGAACGCTGGAACCGACGAATCCCTGAGCTTGTCGGTCGCCCGCAGCACGACCCTGACGTCTTCGGAGGTTCGGCCGGTGGCCGGCGAGGAGAACATCCTTCAGCTTGATCGGATAACGAAACGTTTTGGGCGCGTGCCGGTTGCTGACGAGGTGTCCCTCACTGTTCGTGCCGCCGAGTTCGTGGGAGTCGTCGGACCCAACGGGGCTGGGAAGACGAGCCTGTTCAGCCTGATCTCTGGCGACCTTGCACCGGACCACGGAGATGTCACCCTCGACGGGCAGTCCGTGCTGAGGATGGGCCCGGAGGCTCGCTGCCGGCGCGGCATCGGCCGCACTTACCAGATCCCACGCCCGTTCGAGCGGATGACGGTCTTCGAGAACGTCCTCCTCGGGGCACAGGCCGGGGCAGGGTTGAGACGCCACGCCGCCTACGCGCACACCTGGGGCGTGCTAGAGCTCACTGGCCTTGTCGCTGATACGAACCGACCGTCGGGCCAGCTCGGCCTGTTG
>JASHRK010000186.1 GCA_030037405.1 Acidimicrobiales bacterium
GGGCGAACGCGGTGCTGCGCAAGCGCGCCCTGGACGAGATCGTCGAAATCCGTCACCGTGGCGACTGGGAGATCCGTCGCTACATAAGCGACCGGACGGTCATCGAGGACACGGACTCGAGCCTCGATCTCGGGATCCACGGCTGGCGGCTGCTCAACTACAACGAGCGGCTGAGCTACAGCGCCACCCCGCCCGACTTCGGGTCGCTCTGCATCCAGCGCCGAAGGTGGGCGGACGGCGGCCTGCTGATCGCGCCGAAGCTGTGGCGGCAGTCGCGGGCCCGCAAGGCTCGTGGAGAGCGGCGTCGTCTCGCAGAAACACTCCTCCGCTTGAACTACCTGGTCTCCATCTTCTGGAGCACCCTGTGCGTCCTCTTCATTCTCGCCTACCCGTTCAACTACCAGTTGCTGACGCCACTCGTGCTCCTCGTGGCGCTGCCTTACTTCCTCGCCATGTCGGCGGACCTCCACTACTGCGGCTACCGGCGGCGGGACGTGCTGCGGATCTACGGCTTCAACCTGATCCTCATCCCCGTGAACCTTGCCGGCGCCGGCAACTCGCTGCTGCAGGGGATCACAGGAGAGAAGGTCGCCTTCAGGCGCACTCCGAAGGTCCGCAGGCGTACTCCGTCGCCTCTTCTCTTCGTGCTGACCCCGTACCTGCTGGTGAGCCTTGCCGTCTGGACGCTCGTGCGCGACTACCAGTACGGGCTGTGGGAGAACTTCTTCTTCGCCGCTCTGAACGGGGCGCTCGCCCTCTACGCCATCGTCGCCTTCATGGGGCTCTGGAACTCCCTCGTCGACATCTGGGTGAACGTCGTGGCGTTTCTGTACAAGCCGGAGCGCCCGGCGGTGAACGTCCGGACGAGGACGGTAGGGGGCGGGGTCGACGGCCTGGCGCCCCATTTGCCCCAAGTGCCCCAGTCCGGCACCAGCTGGGAGATGGTGCTCCACTACGGTCCATCCGCCGCCGGCGTTCAGGTCCCGGCGCCGGTGTCGAGCACCTCTGCGCCAGCTTCGTTAGCTTCGCCAGCCACGTCTGGCGCGCCTGGCGCGCCGGGCACTCCAGCTTCGCCAGCTACGCCAGCCAATGGGGCGGCACAGCCCGTCGGGGCGACGCCCGTCGGGGCGACGCCTGTTACTGAAGGCGCCGGCCTCGGCCGCCGCGCCAGCTGACATGTGCACCTGCAGCGGCCGGAGGCTTTCGTGACGACGTCGGACGGCGAGCTCGACCACGACCCGGAGGAGACAGTTCGCCAGCAGCTCTCCCTCTGGCGGGTCTTCGTCCTCCTCGTGGTGCTCGTAGCGCTCGCCGGCACCGGCTACATCGGCGCCGGAAGGGTGCTCGCGAGCTCGGGCCCGAAGGCGAAGACCTGGTTCGCGCCCTACGTCGACGCCACGCTGACGCCCAGCTACGAGTTCCAGGACGCTAGCTACAACTCGTCGCCGACGGTGGTCCTCGGCTTCATCTCCGCTGCCTCGGTGACGTCCTGCACGCCGTCCTGGGGAGGCGTCTACACGCTCTCGAAGGCGGCCATCGCCCTCAACATGGACCGCCGCATCGTCCAGTTTGAAGAGACAGGTGGCCGCGTAATCGTGTCCTTCGGCGGCAAGAAACACACCGATCTGGCGAGCAGCTGCCGCAGCGTCTCGGCGCTCGAGTCCGCCTACTTGGCGGTCATCCAGCGCTACGGTCTGAGGGCCATCGACCTCGACGTCGAGGGACCGAGCCTGACGACCTCCGCGTCTCTCCGGCGAGCTGAGGCCGTTGCCGGCGTCGAGCGACTGATGGCCCGCCATGGCGAGCACCTCCAGGTGTGGCTGACGCTCGCCGCCGGGCCGACCGGGCTCGGGACGGCGGAGCGTGGGGAAGTTGCCGACTTTCTCGACCACGGCGTCGACCTTGCCGGGGTCAACAGCCTGGACATGGACTTCGGCGACGACAGGTACCCGGTCACCGACATGCTGACGGGCGTCGAGACGGCCCTCGACGACGCCCACTCGCAACTGGCCACCCTGTACGCACGCTACGGCGACCCACTGTCTTCGTCACAGCTATGGGCGCACATGGGCTCGACGGTGCTCATCGGCCAGAGCGACGTGCAGCGCGAAAGTTTCGGCCTCTACGACGCCCAGCTGCTCGTGAAGTTCTCCGAGCGCGTCGGCCTTGGACGGGTCTCAATGTGGTCGCTCAACCGGGACTCCCAGTGCGGGACGGACTTCCCCGTCATAGGCGAGATCTCGAACACCTGCAGCGGCGTGGCGGAGGGGGACCTGCAGTTCGAGAGCATCTTCGACACGCTTCCCGGGCACGTGGCCCTGGCCGCCGGCGGAGGCGCTCGACCGACCACGCTCGCTTCGCATGACCCCTATCCCGTCTGGTCCCCCGACGAGGCTTACGACAGCGGGTACCTCGTCGTGTTGCGAGGCGAGGTCTACGAGGCGAAGTACTACAACCAGGGCGAGTCACCGGACACGCCCGTGCAGCTCGCCTACGAGAGCCCTTGGGAGCTGCTCGGCCCCGTACTCACGTCGGATCATGCGCCCACGGCTACGACCCTGCCCTCCGGCACCTACCCGGTTTGGTCGCCGCATACGGCCTACCAGCAGGGGCAGCGGGTGCTCTACGAGGGGCTGCCCTTCATTGCGAAGTACTACACCATCGGATCCTCACCGGGGGCGGTCGACGTCGATCCGCAGTACTCGCCCTGGCAGCCGCTCTATTCCGTGCCGAACGAGCCCTGAGCGGGTCCTCCGGCGGTCGTTACGTCACGTTCGCGGCGAGGCGCCGGGCGGTAACGCGGCGGTCGGGCGGTAACGCGGCGGTAGGTGACCCGGTAGTACCGGCGGCGAGGATGTCGGCATGTGGGACGAAGACTCCAAGCTCGACAGGGTACGGCTGCTCCCCGCCGCAGGGATGGCTGGCTCCGTGCTGGACGAGATGATCTCGGCGCTCGGCGAGGTCGAGGCGCTGGTCGCGCCAGCCGGGTCGACCGCCGCACGCCAGCTGAGGACGGCCCGGGCGGAGCTCCTGCGGCACCGTGCGGAGGACGGCGCTCCGACGATCCTCAGTCAGGATGCCGCCTTGTCACTCGCAGTCCTGCTCGAAGAGGCGAGGTCGTCGAGCGTAGGGTGCGGCCGCCACGCGGCGGCTTTCGTCGCTCAGGCGATCAAGGCCACGCTGCTGGAGGCGCTCCTCGATCCTCAGCCGTCGAGTGTTTGAGCCAATCACGCCGCCGGAAGTAGCGCGTT
>JASHRK010000018.1 GCA_030037405.1 Acidimicrobiales bacterium
GCAGCAGCTCCTCCAGCGACTTGTAGCTCATCGCCCACCTCCTCGTCCTCTACCTGGGCAAAGCGTAGGTCACTTGATTCGCGCCCGATCAGCACGGCAGGGCTCGAGCGCCCTGGCCCACCACGAGATGTTTCAGTCGAACTTGCTCACGATCGGGAGGACCTCCTCGGCGAAAAGCTCGAGGCTCGCCTCGGCCTGCGGTGGTGGGAGCCCACCGAACGACGGGATCACGTGCAGCTCGAAGCTGCCCATCACCTCGCGGATGTGCTCCAGCTTCTCGATCAGCTCGTCGGGCGTCCCGATCAGGGCGCAGGCGGCGAAGCCGGCGGCCACGTTCTCGAGTCCGATCTCCCGCAGCATCTTCGCCTGCTCGTCGTAGCGCTGGTAGCCGGCGATGCCGCGGAAGTGGTCGCCCGCCATCTCGTAGTGGTCAACGTTGGAGTAGAAGAAACGCAGCACGATCTCGTCGCCGCGCTCCCGTGCGACGTCACCGTCCTCGTTGCAGTAGAGACCGACGTTTATGGCGATGGGCGGGGCTTCGAGCTCGTAGGCGTCGCGGTACTGCTCACGGTAGGAGATGAAGGTGTCCATGGTGTCATCGACGGGCCGGGTGAGGATGGCGAGGAGGCGGGCGCGGCAGGCGACGGCCGACACGATCGAGTCCGGAGAGGTGGCGACACAGTAGATGCGGTCGGCGAAAGACTGAACCGGCCGGGGACGGAGCACGGTCTCGGGCTGCGGGTAGTAAGGTCCCTCCCCCGCCATCACCCCGGTCTCGAGCGCCCGCAGGATCATCGGTGCCGCCTCGTCGAAACGCTCGCGGGACTCGCCCATCTCCACGCGCATGGCCGCGTACTCCTTGCGAGAGAGGCCCCGCCCCATCCCGAAGAGCACTCGGCCCTCGGAGAGAATGTCGAGCATGATGAGCTTCTCTGCGACGCGGATCGGGTCGTGCCAGGGGAGGATGACGGCGGCGGTTCCCAGCTTGAGATGCTCGGTCTGGGCGGCCACCCAGGTAAGGAACTGGAGGTTGTCGGGGCACATCGAGTAGTCGTCGAAGTGGTGCTCGACCGACCAGACCGAGTCGAAGCCGAGCTCTTCGACGCGAACGGCGAGTCGAGCCTCGCCGCGGAACATCTCTGCGTCCGAGAGGTTCTCGTGGAGGTTGCCGAAGCCGAAGTTCACACCGACCTGCATCGCCGTTCCTCCGTCCTGCCGTCACCGCAGCTTTCGCAAGCCTATCCCCCGCTCTGCTCGCCGCCTCTGCCAAGCTGCATGAGTCAAAGAGACACGCAGGAGGATCTCAATGGAAGTACGCGTCGGACCTGCTGTGATCGTGGTCCATCTCGACGACGAGGTGCTGGTCTGCGATGCCCATGCCTCGCTCTCGAGCGACGCCCAGCAGGGTTACTTCATGGCCGACACGCGGCTCGTCTCCGGCTACCGGCTGAAGATCGGCCGCAGCGCTCCCATCCTCTTGAACTCCTCCCGGGTCGACGCCCACTCGGCGCGTTTTGAGTTCACGAACCCCCGCCTTCTCGACGACAATGGTTACGAGGTGCCGGAGAACAGCCTGCATCTCCGGCTCGACCGAGTGCTCGGCAGGGGTGTGCACGAGGACTACGAGCTCACGAATTACTCGGGGCGCTCCGTCGACTGCATCGTCGAAGTGAGCATCGAGTCGGACTTCGCCGATATTTTCGACGTGAAGGACCAGCGCCTGCAGCGGCGGGGCCTCATTCGCAGCACCTGGGACCCCACGACCGCCACGCTCCGGAACCACTTCGTCCACGAGAGCTTCGATCGCGGGATTCTCATCGAGGCCCGCGACGCCCGCGAGTCGGCCACCTACGCGAACGGCGCTCTCCTCTTCCCGGTGCGCCTCGAGCAGGGCGGGAGCTGGCACAGCTGCCTGCTCTGGCGGCCCGTCCTCGAGCCTACGAGGGTGATGCAGACGACGGAGAAGTGCCACAACCTCATCCGTAGCGCGACGGGAAAGAACAGAGCGGCTCCGGTCGCCTCAGTGACGACGAGCGACCCGGAGGTAACCGCCACCATCCGCCAGGCCATCGACGACTTGGCGGAGCTGCGGATGCGAGCTCACGTGACCCCGGCCTTTCTCGACCTGAACGAGGAGAACGGCTCACGTCCCTGGGACGGTGCCGAGGAGGACTACTGGCTACCGGCTGCAGGAGTGCCTTGGTTCGTAAGCGTCTTCGGTCGCGACGCTCTCGTCGCCTCGCTCCAGTTGCTCCCGGTGTCCTACCGTTTTGCCGAGGGGAGCCTGCGGGCTCTCGCCGCCCTGCAGGCGACGGCCACGGACGACGACCGAGACATGCAGCCGGGCAAGATCCAGCACGAGCTCCGCCGCGGCGAGCTCGCGAGGCTCCACCTCATCCCCCACACTCCGTACTACGGGAGCCACGACGCCACCTCCCTCTTCGTGCTCACAGCGGCGGAGACGTGGCGGTGGCACGCCAACCGGAGCGAGCTCGACCGGTTGCGCCCCCACGTCGAGGCGGCGCTCTCCTGGATAGACCAGGACGGGGACGAGGACGGCGACGGCATACAGGAGTACCGCACGCGCTCGTCACGTGGCTACTTCAACCAGGGTTGGAAGGACGCCCACGACGCCATCCTCCACCGCGACGGCAGCGTCCCCGAGCTCCCCATCGCCACCTGCGAGATCCAGGGCCTAGTCGTAGGTGCAAAACGTGCCTGGGCGGACGTCCTCGAGCAGGCTTACGGCGACGATGCCGCTGCCGCCCAGCTGCGAAAGGACGCCGCCAGGCTCGCCGAGGTGATCGAGGATCGTTTCTACTGGGAGTCCGAGGGGACGTACTACCTCGGGCTCGACGGCGACAAGCGACCGATCGAGACGGTCGCCTCGAACCCGGGGCATCTCCTCTTCTACGGCGCCATCGACGCCGCACGGGCGGCCCGGGTCGTGCAGCGCCTCTTCGAGGATGACCTCTGGAGCGGTTGGGGGATCCGCACTCTCTCCGCCTTGCACCCCTCCTACAACCCGTTCTCCTACCAGCTCGGCTCGGTCTGGCCGCACGACAACGTCCTCATCGCCGCCGGCCTGCGCCGTTACGGCTTCCATGCCGAGGCACACACGGTCGCACGCGCGATGATCGACGCCGCCGGCTGTCTCGTGGACCGGCGGCTGCCCGAGCTGTACGCGGGGCTCGATCGGGACGAGGGCTCCTTCCCGGTGCAGTACCTCGGCGCCAACGTTCCCCAGGCCTGGGCCTCGGGAGCGATCGTGCAGCTCCTCGACGTACTCCTCGGCTTCCGGCCCGACGCCGCCAACAGGTCCCTCGAGGTCCGTCCCGCCCTCCCGGACTGGCTCGACGAGATCTCGATCAAAGGCATGCACTTCGCCGACGAGGAGCTCGAGCTCACGATCCGCCACACCGCCTCGGGCGGCCACGAGCTCGAGGTCGGTGCCAGCGGGGACGTCGCCATCAGCCTCGCGAGCTGAGCGGTTCAGTCGGAGGCGAGCTGCTTCAATGCTCGGGGGGCCGCCCCGGGTCCGCCTCCTCGACGACCTTCTCGTACACCTCCACGTGGCGGGCGACCATCCGCTCGATTGAGAAGTTCTCCTCCGCCGCCTCCCGGCACCGCACCCGGTCGAGGAGCGAGGCCTTTGCCACGGCATCGACGAGACCGAGGTGATCGTCGGCGAGGACGCCGGTGACGCCGTCCTCGACGATCTCAGGGGCGGCGCCGCAGTGGGTCGTCACGACGGGGGTGCCGCAGGCGAGAGACTCGAGCATCACCATCCCGAACGGCTCCGGCCATGCGATCGGGTTGAGGAGGCAGACCGCTCCTGCGAGAAGGCGAAGTTTCTCCTCGACCGGCACCTCGCCCACGTACTCGACCCCGGCGCCGAGAAGAGGCTCCACCTGCTCCTCGAAGTACAAGAGCTCTGCGGGCTCGGAGCATTTGCCGGCGATGACGAGGGGGATGTGCGCGGCGCGGGCGACCTCGGCGGCGACGTGGACGCCCTTCGAGGCGGCGATCCGTCCCAGGAAGAGCACGTAGCCTCCCCGACCGTCACCCTCGGGGAACTCCTTCACCTCGACGCCGTGATGGATGACGCCGGCAAGTCTGACGCCACGGGCAGCGGCCGCCTGAGATCGGGAGATGGCGATGACCGGGACCCTCGTCCCCACTGCTGCGTAGTACTCGTCGAGCCCCTCGCCGAAGGGCCCGTGGTTCGTCGTGACGACCGGACCCGAGAAGAAACCCGCCGCGTAGATCGGCCCGGCGAGGGTGTGGTCGTGCACGACGTCGAAGTCGCCCGCCTCGGCGTAGGCGGCGATGACGTGGCGGATCTCGAGCAGTCCGCCATCGGGCCGACCGATGCCGACGGCGTGGGGGAAGTGCGAGGCGCGGGGCACGGGGCACGAGCTGTCCCCGCTCGCGAAGAGGGTCACCTCGTGACCGGCGGCGTCGAGGCCGCGGGCGAGGCCGTCGAGAACGGCCTCGGTACCCCCATACCCGGGTGGGGGGACGGGCACCCACGGTGGGGCGATGACGGCAATGCGCATCTCGTCTCCTGCGTTTGCCAGTACGCCTGGCAGCTTCATCGGTCTCGCTTCCTCTCAAGTGTCGTGTCACCGTGAGGGGGATGCAAGTGGCGAGTGTCGCTCACAGCAAGCCCCGGCTCCGAGGCTCGGGCGCCCGGTTGTGCAGTCGCTCCCGGCGAGGAAAGATCCCCTCCATGAGAGACGAGGAGCGGGCCGTGGCCCATGAGCCCCCGGAAGAGCTCCCGGCCGGTGGGGACGAGCGACTGGGCCCCGTCGACGCCACGATCGTGCCCCGCTTCGCCGGCATCGCCACCTTCGCCCGCCTCCCCCGGCTCGACGAGGTGAGCGCTCCCGACGTCGTCATAAGCGGGATCCCGTTCGACTCTGGTACGACCTACCGTCCGGGCGCCCGCTTCGGCCCGGCGCACATCCGGGAGTCCTCCCGCCTCCTCCGCCCCTACAACCCCGCCCTTGACGTCGAGCCTTTCGCCGCCTTGCAAGTCGCCGACGCCGGCGACCTCGCCGTCAACCCGTTCTCGATAGAGGAAGCCATCGTGACGATCGAGCACGGCGCTTCGGATCTCCTCGGCCAAGCTGGGCGTCTCGTGTCGCTCGGGGGAGACCACACCGTGGCATTGCCGCTGCTCAGAGCGTTCGTCGCCCGCCACGGTCCGCTCGCAGTGGTGCACTTCGACGCCCATCTCGACACCTGGGACACCTACTTCGGCGCTCGCTTCACCCACGGGACGCCCTTTAGGCGGGCGGCCGAAGAGGGACTGCTCGATCCGACCGGTTGCCTCCACGTCGGATCTCGCGGCCCGCTCTACTCGCGCTCCGATCTCTCCGAGGACGCCAGTTTCGGGTTCCAGGTCGTCACCTCGATCGAGGTCGAGCGAATGGGCCTCGACGCCGTCGTCGACCGCGTCCTCACGAGAGTCGGTGATCGGCCCACCTACCTTTCGGTGGACATCGACGTGCTCGATCCCGGGCTCGCACCCGGTACCGGTACTCCCGAGGCGGGCGGGCTCACCTCACGGGAGCTGCTGGCGATGGTCCGGGCCCTCAGCGACGTCAACCTCGTCGGCGCCGACGTCGTCGAGGTCTCTCCTGCCTACGACCACGCCCAGATCACCGGCATCGCTGCCGCCCACGTCTGCTACGAAGTGCTGTCGGCCATGGCGAAGGCGACCTCTTGAGCCGCCTCGGCGGCCCCGCGACGACGCTGGCTCCAGCAACGCTCGCCGGGTGATCGGCGTGACCTCGCCCACCCATCCGGTGGCGGCGCCGTAGTAGTACGTGAACTCGCCAAAGGGGCCTTCCTCCTCCCGAACACCGGGAAGGAACCGGCCCTCCACCACGATCTCGGCGTGCGCCGGCAGACGAAAGAGGCTCGATCCTCCATACAGTTGCTCATATCATGTGGTGGT